>CAZBJC010000080.1:0-1506 GCA_964492145.1 Candidatus Woesearchaeota archaeon | reverse complement strand
ATTAAATTCCTTTATCTAATTCTTCTTTTGTTCTTTTTATGGCTGCTTTAGCTTTATCCCATCCAGGAGATTTCTTAATTATTTGCTTTATTTTCTTTTTTTTAATTATGTTTTCCTCAGGTTTGAAAAAGTCTTTTATTCTTTTAACAATTCCTTTTTTAGATTTCTGCTGTTCTTTATAACTTGGAACCTCTTTTGCAGATTTCATTCTTTCTATCTCTTCCTCAGCAAGATTAATTTTCTTTTCTATTTTTTTGCTTGGAAAAAAAGATTTTCTAACCTTTTTAATTAAATCAGAAAACTTTAATTTAAGGCCTTTGTATTTCATTTTTATTTTAGGATAAAAATTTGGCTTTTGATTTTCTGCCATTATTTCAACACCTTTTATTGGTTTTTCCATAGGCTTTCTCTGAGCTTCTTTAACAAAACTAATTATTGCACTTTTTTCCTCCCAAAGAATAGTTGAAGCAAAAACAATTATGCTTCCCCATAAAAATATCAATAACCAAGATAACCAATTAAAAAAACTAATCTCTTTGATGCATTCAGGACAATTTGGCCCTCCGCAATCAATTCCTGTTTCATCATAATCTTTTATCTTGTCATAACAATAATCACAATATCCTGTAAACTCAGTTATAGGAAAAGAAATATCAATTCTATTTAGTTTTAGAGTTCCTATTTCTTCTTTTTGTTTAACTCTGCTTACTAATTTTTTTGTTTTTTTATTAAAAATCTCAATATAAGTTTCTCCACACCATTTTGTTTTATTTGCTTCAACTTCAATTTTAACCTTGCAAGGCTTTTTCTCTATTCTATCAGGATAGTTCTTAAGGAGGTCATTACAAGTCCTTCTTTGAATTCCTTCTCCAACTTCATTCTCTAATAAATCATTTAAAGTAAAATCTGACTCACATTCCCCCCAATCACTGCAATTCCATTTAGCATTTTTTTCTTCATGTTCTTTTTGAGGAACCACTTCACACTTAATTTTATCAGGTTTATTAAATTCTGTTCCACAGTCATTTAAATCAACACAATCATAAGCATAACTATAAATATCATCTTCTAAGCATTCTGTCCAGCTGCATTGCCAGTCTTCATCGCAAACTACACAAGATTGAGTTTCATCTGGCTTGTTAATCTCTGTTCCACAATTATTTAAATCATTGCAAGTTCTGCTCTGACTTCCATTTATACAAACTCCCCAATTACTGCAATTCCAATCTTCAGTACAGTTTAAGATACAAACTCCATTATCACAGAATTCTCCAATATCACAGCTCCCACAGCTTCCTCCGCATCCATCATCTCCACATTCTTTTCCTTCACAATCAGGAGTACATCCGCCTCCACCTCCTATAGTAGTGCATGCACTAGTATCAAAAGTACAATTAGAAGTACAAGAAAGAGTTCCTGAATCAAATCCTCTGCTGACACAAGTCTCTCCACTTAAATTAGTTAAATCACATTGCTCACCGGTTTCAACAATTCCATTTCCACAAA
>CAZBJC010000079.1:0-1512 GCA_964492145.1 Candidatus Woesearchaeota archaeon | reverse complement strand
AGTTAAATTCTCTTTTTTTATATTTTAAAATTAATGAATCCAATTTCTTCATAATAGATAAAAAGAATCAAGAAAAAATACTTAGAATAGAGTTGACAATTAAAACCCAAAAATTCCAGATGAAAGGAATAAACAAGAATAATAGAAAAAGGGCAATCAGAATTCTTAAAGCATTCTTAGAGCCTCTAACTTTAAATCCGTAAAATAATCCAATAAAAATTCCACCCATATGAGCAATATGGGCAACATATGGAGGATAGTTTGCTATTAATCCTATAAGAGCATAAATTAAATAACCTATTCCAATAACTCCTAAGGGAATTGGAACAAAAACTTCAATTTTTATTGGTTTTATTAAAATAGCCGCAGCCATTATAGAAAAAATTCCAGCAGATGCTCCAATAGATATCTGAGTGGAAGAATAAATTAGGGAAGATAACAAATCTCCCAAAAGAGCTCCAGAAAAAAATAAAATTAAAAATTTTTTTGATCCTATTTCTTCTTCCAAGGCTAAACCAAATACCAGTAAAGCAAGCAAGTTTGATAATAGATGATTAAAATCAGAATGCAAAAAAATTGAAGTAATTAAAACATAATATTTTCCAGACAATAAGTTTTCAGTAGAATAGCCATAATTAGTAAAAATCTGCTCAGGGTTTGACAACCAGGAGAAAATTGTAATTATAAGACACAAAACTGCCAAAACAATTGTTGCATTACTCTTTTCCATAATCTTAAAAGTTTTTGTTGTAAATTAGCTAAAATATTAGAATTAGGGCAGGGTGCATAAACCTCTGTTTTTAAATAGTTTGGTGTTGTATTGCCCCAACCAATAATTGATTAGGGGCAATTATAATTCTCGCCTCAGGAAGGATTCTCGAATTATTACTCGAACCTTCGACCTTCTGGTTAACAGCCAGACGCTCTACCTGCTGAGCTACTGAGGCATAACATTTAAATAAAAATAAAATCTTAATTAATGTTATCCTTTGATTTAATGGGTGCAATTGATATAATTGCTGTACTTCTTCTTTTTCCAAAAAATTTAAATAATTTGATTACTCTTATTTTAATTTTTTTTCTCCTTTTAAGGGGGATTTCTTCTTTTGTTCCAATTCTTCCAACCATTGTTCCATTATTTATATTTTTATCACTTCTGGATATAATTGTGGCTTTTCTCTTTCTGCTTTCTTATGGGTTTAGCAATTTAATTATAACAATTTTGTTTTTTTATTTTTTAATTAAAGGAATTTATTCCATTGTTTCTTTTTTTCTTTTTAGATAATTATGTTTAAAAAAAAGAAACCTGAATTACCTTTGCATACAATTTTAAGGCTTTCAAGGGAATTAGGTGCAGAAAGAATTAGCAAAGATGCGGCATTATTTATTTCTGAGTATTTAATCTCAGAATTGAAAAAGATTATTAAAAAATCGGATAAACTGGCAAGACATGCAGATAGAAAAACAATAATGCTTGAAGATGTTAAATTAGCTCTTGAGAAAAGTGAATCA
>CAZBJC010000078.1:756-1584 GCA_964492145.1 Candidatus Woesearchaeota archaeon | reverse complement strand
CAGTATATGTATAATTGAATGTTGAGATACATATTAATATTTTCTAATGCTTATTATCTATAATAAAATGCTTTTTTGAATATAAAGCTGCGTTTTATACTTGAAGAGATGTTTGTTTCTAGTATCATATTTCTGACAATCGTGTGTTTTTGGCAAAATATTGTAAATTGGTTTTTGTAATTTAGATGCTTTTTGGATTTTGGAATTTTCCATTTTGGATTATCTAGCTTGTACAGGTTAGCTTATTCAGTGCATTTCCTGTTTTTAGGAATTGTAAACCAAATTGTGGCCCTAAGTCCAAATATATAAAATGGAGGTTGGTTATTTGCTTATGCTTAAAATAGAGGGAAGGGGTTTTAATGGATTTTATGCTTTGAAAAGGATAATACAGGCTGGTTTTTCATTTGAAAAATAGGATATTTGAATATGAAAACATGAAAAGGGTGAAAAAAAGGAGCAGAATAATCTGTGAAAACCTCAATATTAGCCACTTGAAAAAAGATTGCTTTTTTTGTAAAAATAGCTTGATTATTAAAAATATTAATGTCTATCTTTGCAGCCGCTTTTGAACAGATAGTTCTTTGAAAAAAGCATGAAAATTAGGAGGTCAAGCAATAAGATAAATTGCTTTTATAATCTAGATTTTCACAAGTGTTTTTGGAAGAAAAAAAGTTTTTTTAAAATAATTAAAAAAAAGCTTGGACGTTAAAAAAAACGTAGTACTTTTGCACTCCGTTTTCAACAAGTAAATTTTGAAAGAAAAAAGTTCTTAAAAAATAATTAAAAAAAAGCTTGGACGTTAAAAAAAACGTAGTACTTTTGCACTCC
>CAZBJC010000078.1:0-656 GCA_964492145.1 Candidatus Woesearchaeota archaeon | reverse complement strand
GTTTTCAACAAGTAATTTTGGAAATAAAAAAGTTCTTAAAAAATAATTTAAAAAAAGCTTGGACATTAAAAAAAACGTAGTACTTTTGCACTCCGTTTTTGACAAGCGATTTTGAAATAAAAGTTTTTTAAAAATAATTCAAAAAAAACTTGGACGTTAAAAAAAACATAGTACTTTTGCACTCCGTTTTTGACAACAAAAAAATCGGAAGTAAAACAAGAGATAAAGTTCTTTGAAAAAATTGAAGTAAAGCCTAGTAGCAAATAAACATTTCGAGGCAATCGAAATGAATAATAAATCTTTGAGACATTTAAAATTTTCTTACAATGGAGAGTTTGATCCTGGCTCAGGATGAACGCTAGCGGCAGGCTTAATACATGCAAGTCGAGGGGTAACAGGGGAGCTTGCTCCCGCTGACGACCGGCGCACGGGTGCGTAACGCGTATGCAACCTACCTTCAACTGGGGAATAGCCCCGAGAAATCGGGATTAATACCTCATAATATTCATTAATCGCATGATTGATGTCTTAAAGTTTCGACGGTTGAAGATGGGCATGCGTGACATTAGCTTGTTGGTGAGGTAACGGCTCACCAAGGCTGCGATGTCTAGGGGTTCTGAGAGGATTATCCCCCACACTGGTACTGAGACACGGAC
>CAZBJC010000077.1:0-1632 GCA_964492145.1 Candidatus Woesearchaeota archaeon | reverse complement strand
AAAATAACAATCTGGTCATCTACTCCTGTTCCAATTGAAGCTAAAATGCCTGCAATACTTGGCAAATCTAAATTCCATTTAATAAATGAAGCCACTCCTAAAATAATTACTATCTCAGATAAACTAGTAATAATCATTGCTAAAGAAGATTTTACTTTTTTATATCTAATAAAAATAACAATTGAAACAGCCAAAATTGCAATTAATCCTGCTAATAAAATTGAATGAACAAACTCTTTTCCAAGAGTAGGAGATATTGTGTCTAATTTGACTATGTCTAATTTATATGGCAAACTTCCAGTGATTAAAATTGTTTGAAGCCTGTGCATTTCTGCTTCTGTAGCTTTAAATGCTTCTTGCTGAGTTTCTCCTGCCCCAGAACCTGAAATTGAAACTTGTGTTGTTGCCACCCCTTTAAGCCCTTCACTTATTGATAAACTACTGAGATAATTATCATCAACATATAAATCAAGTTTTTTAGAAAGATAATCCCCGTCAGAACTATGATTAATTTCTAAATCTTTTGTAAGATTTGCCTGCCTGTTTGCTGCACCTTGACTTAAAAAAACTGAAAATTGAAAATTACAAAAATATCCTCCTGATTTAGGGTTTTTCTGACAAGTTCTTATTCCAGAACATGAAGCATCATTTCTGCAAACAGAAGTTATATCTTGATTTCCTCCAATAAAAACAGTGTCATTTCCTATTTTAGCTTCAAATTTTCCTTGCTGAGACACAAGCTCTTCTAAATCTTTAGGAGTTGCTCCTGCAATCTCAATTAAAACATAATTATCTCCAGAAAGGTCTGAAACTGGAAGAATATTCATGTCTTTTATTCCATAAACATCAAACCTATTGCTTAAGACATCAACTAAATCTCTAATTTCAGATGAAGAAAGTGTTTTGTTTTTAGCTTTAACTAAAGCTCTTGCTCCTCCAGATAAATCTAATCCTGTTTTTATGTTTGTTTTTGGAATTAAAGAAACAGTTATTTTAGGAGTGTTATTTGAAAAAAGAATTATTTCTTTTTCAGTTGTTTGAAAAATTGTTTTTTGTTTTTCTCCAGAAGAGTATTTGTCTTTAATTGCAGAAGTAAAATCGTCTAAATTTTTAATCTTTTTATTATCAATTTGAGTTATTATCTGCCCTTGTCTAAGCCCTGCTTGAAATGCTGTAGAATTTGAATCAACACTTGTAATCAAAACTCCTTTTCTCAAAAACTTTGGAGGGAGTCCTAAAATTAAAAGAAAAGAGAAAATTAATACAAAAATAAGCAGCCAGATTTTCCAAGTTAATTTCATTTTTTCCTCTCTATATACCATTTAAGTATTGAAACATTTGTTATCCATGTATTAATTAAATCAAATGCCAATCCAATTACAAGAATTGTAAAAATTTGAGTTAAAACTACTGAAAAAGTTCTAACAACAAAGAGTGCAAAAGCTATTGCAAAGAAAGAAGTCAGAGTCATTGTTGAACCTGTTTTAAAAGCCCCAAAAATTCTATGATTTAATGAACCTTCTTGTTTTCTTTTAAGAAGTCTTGTAGTTAATAAAATATCTGTATCAACAGAGTAACCAATTAACATTAAAAAAGCCACAATTCCTGCAGTAGACATTCTCATTCCTAAAA
>CAZBJC010000076.1:0-1668 GCA_964492145.1 Candidatus Woesearchaeota archaeon | reverse complement strand
CATGAACAACCATGATTTTTCTGGCTTGCTTCCATAGGAAGTTTTAACAAGAGCATATTCTCCTTTTAATTTTTTTCCATAAAATTCAAGAATTATTTTTTTAGAATCCTTATGTTTTAATTGGTATTTTCCTTTATCCCATATTTTAACTGTTCCTGCTCCATATTGCCCTTTAGGAATTACTCCTTCAAAATTTGCATATGCAAGAGGATGATCTTCAACTTGAATAGCTAATCTTTTAATTCCTTTTTTTCTTGGAGGCTGTTTTGGAATTGCCCAAGATTTTAAAACTCCATTCATGCTTAATCTCAAATCCCAATGATGATGAGAAGCATGATGGTCATGAACAACAAAAATTCTTTTTTTTGATTTTAAAATTTTAGGTTTTGGCTCAGGAGTTTTATTTCTTCCTTTAAAAATTCTTTTTTTGGAATAAGTTGATAAACTCATAAATTAAATAATTAATTAGAGTATAAAAATTCTTTTAAAGAATAAAAAATTTTATTTTTTATGGAAAAAGGAAAAACTTTACTAAAATTATTAGATTTTGCATTTATTCCAAGTTCATTTTTTAGATTGGTTAGAGAAGCAGAAAAACAAGGAAGTTTAGAGATATCTGTATTCTCTCCTAAACAAGCTTATTCTGCTGCAATTGTAGGAGAAGCTGCAAGACTAATGGTTTATTCTGCAGGCTTGGCAGCAGTATTAAATTATTATGGAGTTATGTAAATGGAAACTCATGAAGCATATAATTTATATAATCATTATGAAGAATTTAAAAAAGTGTTAGAGGAAGAGGGGTATTGGGTTAAAGAGTCTGGAAAAATAACTCCAAAAGATTCAGAGTCTCCAATTTTAGGAGGGATTATAGAGGAATAGATTTTTAATTTTATTCACAGGTCATAAATTCCTTTTTGAGAATGAAGGCGACCCAAAAGGAACAACAAAAAAAAGGATTTCTAAATTATCCAGACTTGCAAAAAAATTTAAATTTTAAATTTATTTTTTCCGACGACAAATTCTTTGTTCGAAAGATTTATAAATGCATTTTATCTCGAATTATCATTAACTAAGATGAGTGCTTTAATAATACATTTATTACATTAAAGTATGAGGTATGTAAAAGCAGTCATAGACTAATTTCTTTCTAAGATTTCAAAAAATTTTCCTTTGAAAATTTTTAGTTCATCCTTGAATTAATTTGAAGTCTTCAAGAATAAAATAGTCTGAAGTTGTAGTTCTAATAATAATGATTATAAACAGCCAATAGTTAGGAGATGTGTGAAGTGATTTGTTATCTTATAAACAAATTGCGGAATTGATTTTCATTTGAAAATATGATATTCTTTAATTCCAGTTGATCCTGCTGGCGGCTGCGGCTCTCTGGTTTGCATTTAGACATGCAAGTTTTTTTCAGTTTCTTCGGAAGTTGAAAGGCGAACTGCTCAGTAACACGTAGCTAACCTGCCCTTAAGTCAAGGATACCCTCGGGAAACTGAGGCTAATACTTGATAGGAGATATGCCCTGGAATGACTTATCTCTCAAACTTGTGCTTAAGGATGGGGCTGCGGCGGATTAGGTTGTTGGCGGGGTAATAGCCCACCAAGCCGAAGATCTGTAAGGGCTCTTAGCGGAGAGGCCCTGAGAGGGAATCTGAGACACTATTC
>CAZBJC010000075.1:0-1680 GCA_964492145.1 Candidatus Woesearchaeota archaeon | reverse complement strand
CCAAACTTAAGAGTCTGGGTATCCTTGCCGCAGATGCAATGAAAAAAAGGATTTCTGCAACAGTAGATGAGAAAACAATTGAGATAATTAAAAGAATATTAAAAAAAGGCAAATACAGAAATAAGTCTCATTTAATTGAAGAAGCAATTAAATTATTTGGAGGAGAAAATGAGAAATAAAAAAGCCCAAGTTACAATTTTTATAATAATGGCAGTTCTTCTTGTGTTTTTAATTGGAATTATTTTTGTTTTAAGGAATTTTGTGCATCCAAAATTGACAACAATCTCAGCAGAAACAGAGCCAGAATTATTTATAAAATCATGTATTCAAGATTCTTTTCAAAATACTTTAAATAAATTAGAAGAACAAGGAGGTTTTTTAAAACAAGAAAATAAAGCTCTAGGAAATATAAGTTATCTTTGTTATAGCATTGATGGCAAGTGTGTTAATCAGCATCCTTTATTATTAAAAGAGATTTCAAAAGAACTAGAAGAAAATTTATCAAATAAAATCAATGAATGCTTTGAAAATCTTAAAGAAAGTTTGCAAAAAAAAGCATATAGTGTGGAGATAAATTCAAGAAAGATGAGTGTAGAGATAAATCCAAATAAAATCAGTGTGAATTTAAATAAAACTCTTGTTATTAAAAAAGCAGATTTTGTTAAAAATTTTGATTCTCTGAAAATAGAATTCAAAAGCAGCTTATATGAATTGATAAGCATTGCTCAGGATATTGTAAATTCTGAAGCAAGAAATTGTGATTTTGATTTTATAGAATATATGAAGTATAATCAAAAGTATTTAATTACTTTAAAGGTTTTATCAGATTCAACAAAAATATATTCGATAGAAAATAAAAAGACAAAAGAAAAAATAAATTTTGCAATTAAGGAGAAATGCTATGGATAAAAAGATTTTGATTTTTTTCATTTTATTTGGAATGATTTTAATTAAAGGAGTATTTATTTCAGCCTATGTTTGTTTAGAAACAAATAATGGAGATTTTTGCCAAGAATTTGAAAATCAAAATATATGCGAGGATAATTGTGTCAGTGGTTGTATTCCATTAAGTTTAGAAAATATCGGTGGAGAATGTGAATTAGGATATTGTTATGACTCACAAACTTGTTCATATAATGTTCCAAAAAAAATCTGTGAAGAATCAGGAGGAAATTGGCAAAGTAAAGAGGGCAATCTTCCTTTAGATTGTGAAAAAGGATGTTGTGTTTGTTATGGATTAAAAACTCAAGGAGAATGCAATGCTTTAAATGGATTTTTTATGCCTGAGATTCAAAATGGACAAGATTGTTACTTAGAACCAAGACAGAATATTGACGGAGCATGTATTGAAGGGGATTCTTGCAGATTTACAACAAGAGAAAATTGCAATAATAATTTCTATGAGAATTATTTATGCTCAAATCCAGAATTAGATACTGGGTGTGAAAAACAAGACCATACAGGATGTGTCTCAGATAGAGATGAAGTTTATTGGTTTGATAGCTGTGGAAATAAGGAGAATATTTATGAAGGTTCAAGCATTTCAAAAAAAGAACACAGCTGGAATAATGGAGAAGTCTTAAATAAAGCAGATGCATGTGATTTAGGCACAAGCAGTAATCCTATTTTAAACCAAGGAACTTGTGGAAATTGTGATTCATTAAAAGGCAGTGTCTGCGG
>CAZBJC010000074.1:0-1753 GCA_964492145.1 Candidatus Woesearchaeota archaeon | reverse complement strand
GCAATTCCTTTATATGCATCATCAGGCAATGCTTCAGCAACATTTAATCTAATTGATTTTGTTTCTGCCATTTTATTTTTTAAATTCTCCAAAATTTAGACTTAATTTTCCAAAATCTTCAAAGCACAATTTAACCATTTCATTTATTATTTTCTTTTGTTCACTCATAAATGAGAGTATTTCTTTTGGAATTGAAACAGCATAACTATTTCCTACTAATCTCATTTTTACTTTAAATTCTTTATTTTTTAAAATTATATATTTATTGTATTCTTGTTCATCAAGAGGATGAATTATCTTTGATTTGCACTTAGGACACTGCATTGCTCTAAGTAAAAAACCATTTTTAGAAAGTTCTATCTTTTTCATCTCATTCCCACATTTATTACAAAGTATTTTGTTGTCAAATATGTCCATTTTTGTTTTTTATGATTATAAAGCCCATCAAAAGATGGGCTGTAGGTTGAAAAGAGGTGATAATCTTTCTTTTTTGTTATACAAATAGGGATTGTATACACAACTCGTATATACTATAAATATATACTATTTAAATGTTTTGGTTTTAGAAAGTTGATTATCAAAACACATAAAAACCAATCTTTCATAATCTTTTTATGAAATTTAAAAAAAAGGTGAAAGATTTTTTTAAAAAAATTTGGTTTTTATTATGGAAAGATGATTCTATAAAAGGATGGATTTTTTCAGTAATCTTTTTGCTTTTATTTATAAAATTAATTTTTTTCCCAGGATTAAGTTTAATAACTGGAACTAAGCTTCCATTAGCAATTGTTGAATCCTGTTCAATGTACCATCAAGGAAATCTTTTTTCAAATTTTAATGATTGGTGGCAAAGGCATTTTTTAAAATATTCAGAAATAAATGTAAATCAGTCAGAGTTTCAAAAATTTTCTTTTAAAAAAGGATTTAACAAAGGAGATATTTTATTTATCATAGGAACACCAGCAGACAAATTAAAAATAGGAGATGTAATTGTTTTTCAAACAAATAAAGCAAATCCTATTATACATAGAATAATCAAAATAAAAAAACAAAATAATACTTTAATTTTTTCAACAATGGGAGACAATAATAATGGGCAATTAAATGTTGAAAAAGAGATTAATGAAAATCAGATTATTGGAAGAGCAGTTTTTAGAATTGCTCCATATTTAGGATGGGGCAAATTAATCTTTTTTGAACCCTTAAGAAATCCTTCAGAAAGAGGTTTTTGTCGAGAAAACTAAAACTTTAAAAAGAAAAAAGCAATAAACTAAAGATGGAATTTTGTCCCAAATGCGGAGCAGTTTTAATTCAAAAGAAAAAAAATCTAGGTTGTCCTAGATGCAATTATACTTTAAAACAAAAAGTCCCTAAATTAAAAACTTCTGAGAAAATAGGGAAAAAACAAGAAGTTGCTGTAATCTCAGGAAAAGAAGAATCAACTCTTCCGATAATAAACGAAAAATGCAAAAAATGTGGAAATGAAAAAGCCTATTTCTGGACAGTCCAAACACGAGCAAGTGATGAAGCTGAAACAAAATTCTTTAAATGCACAAAATGTGGGCATACAAGAAGAGATTATAGATAATGACAATCACAGAATCACTTCAAAAAAGTTTCCCTATCTTAACTCTTTTATCATTAATCTCAATTTTATTCTTTCCACAAAACCAAGTTAAATTAGTAATAATTCCTATAATTCTTGCTCTTTTTTTCACAATAATTTACTTAATAATAAAAAATAAATAAAAAA
>CAZBJC010000073.1:0-1829 GCA_964492145.1 Candidatus Woesearchaeota archaeon | reverse complement strand
GTATGAATATCAAATGGCTGTCCAAGATACTTTATAGACATTGCAGAACATTCTATATGCCATCCTGGCCTTCCTTTCCCAATTTCAGTTTTCCAGAAAACATTTCCATCTTCTTTATCCCAAAATTTCCACAATGCAAAATCATTAATATTTTTTTTATCATATTCATCTTTTGAAACCCTTTCACTTGCTCCTGCTTTTAATTTTTTAATTTTTATTCCAGAAAGTTTGCCATAATCTTTAAATTTTTTTATTGAGAAGTAAATTCCATCTTCTGTTTTATAGGCATATCCTTTCTTTATTAATTTTTTTATCATTGATACCATCTCAGGAATATGTTCTGTTGCACAAGGCAGAACCTCAGGAATTTCAATATTTAATTTTTTTAAATCTTCTAGAAAAGCTTTTTTATATTTCTCTGTAAATTTTCTTAATTCAATTCCTTGCTTTTGGCTCTCTCTTATTGTTTTATCATCAACATCAGTTAAATTCATAACTTCTTTTATTTTAAATCCAGAAAATTCAAGATATCTCCTTAAAATATCAGCAAAAATATATGCTCTCAAGTTTCCTATATGAACATAATTATAAATTGTTGGCCCGCAGACATATATTCTGACTTTCTTGTCTTTTATAGGCTTGAACACTTCTCTTTTTCTTCCAAGAGTATTATAAAATTTTATCACCATATCTTCTTTAAGAAATACTAATTTAAAAAACTAGTTACTTTGGTTTTATAACAACATTAAAATCAACTGAAGAAGAATAAAGTTTGCCTTCTTTGTAGATTGTAATACCATAAGAAATTTGGCATGGTGGTGCTGTCCCTGGAATGTCAAATGTAACTAATTTTGGATCTTCCATTATATCTCCTGCAGGAATAGAAACACTTCCTGTTTTCCCTAAAGATATAAGATTATTTGCTTGAGATAAACTTAAAGAATTAGGACAACTTGTTTCTATTGCTGAGATATTATATGTAAAAGTGCCGGCTTGTTCTCCAAGATTCCTAATCGAAAATGCAAACCCTTGTCCTTTTTCTCCTTTTTTAAATTCATATCTTCTTGAACCTGGATAAAAAACTATTTTTTTTGTCTCATCTGATGAGAATAATTTGCTTACTTCACTCTTCACAGAAGCATCAATTTGGTCTATTGTACCTCTTGCACTAAAAAATATTTTATTAACAAAATATCCTCCAAGGATTAAAACCATCACAAGCAGAACTATAGTTACTAAAGTTCCCATTGTTAATTCCATTGCAGCTTTTTTGTTTTTCATTTTTTAGTAAACAGGAAATCCCCCGGCTTTATTCAAAGAATAAACAGCTACAATAATTAATCCTATAAGAATAATCACTCCAAAGACAATTCCTAAGATATTTAATTTTTTTGCAACTTTTGACTTATCTTTTTTATTTTGAACAAGTCCGACAATTCCTAAAACTATTGCTGGCAATGGCTGAAAAAAAGCTAACACTAAACTTAAAATTCCTAAGATATATGCAACACCTCTTTCTTCTGCCATATTTATTTAAGTAAAATCTTTTTTTTAAATCTTTTGAAATGGGGATGGTGGGAATCGAACCCACTACACCATGATCTTCAGTCATGTGCTCTCCCAATGAGCTACATCCCCCCATTGCTTGATGTAGATTATTCAGCTAGTTCTGCTGAGCCAATGAGCTACATCTCCCTAAAGAAAATATTAGTTTCATACTTTTAAATCTTTTTAAGCATTGCCAATAAGAAAAAAATGTAAGTTGGGAATAGGCAACTATGCAAATCACTGCGT
Source organism: Candidatus Woesearchaeota archaeon (assembly GCA_964492145.1). Classification (GTDB taxonomy): domain Archaea; phylum Nanobdellota; class Nanobdellia; order Pacearchaeales; family GW2011-AR1; genus WJLC01. The sequence goes on along the minus strand of CAZBJC010000073.1, from coordinate 35 downwards.
GGATTTGAATCAGCTAAAAATCTTTGATTTTTTGT
>CAZBJC010000072.1:0-1951 GCA_964492145.1 Candidatus Woesearchaeota archaeon | reverse complement strand
TTGAAGTAAACATTTTGAAGTTTCAGGAATTCAAATCCCACCGGGTCCATTTAAACTTTTTCCAAAATTGGTTAAAAAATTTAATCGAACTAATGCTTTTGAGGCAATCCACAAAACTGAATTTAGATGGAAAATTCTGCAAGACTTCGGAACTGTTAAATCGCTGTTAGTTTATTTAAATATAATGAGAATTGATATTTAGTGCAACGATGCTGAAGGCAAAAAATAAAAGTTTTTGTTGGCGAGCGTTTTCATAATAATTCTGCGAAGCAAACAATGGTTCAGGAATTTCTTTTAACTTTTTATAACATAATAGTTGCTAATCCTAAAAACGAAAAAAATCCAAAGATATCTGTTGCAGTTGTTATAAAAATGGTTGCTGATGAAGCGGGATCTTTTCCCAATTGTTTCATAATTAATGGAATAATTGCGCCAAAAAAACCAGCAATAATGAGATTAATAACCATTGCCAATCCAATAACTAATCCGAGCATTGGATTATGGTTCCATAAAATAGCCACGGCAGCAACCAGGATACCATTTATAATTCCATTTATTCCTCCTGCAATAATTTCATTGATTATCACTCGTTTAGCAGTCTTTAATTCAATTTCCTTTAAGGCCAAACCTCTGACAACAACTGCTAAAGTTTGAGTGCCTGCATTTCCACCCATACCTGCTACTATTGGCATATAAACAGCCAACAAAACAAACGCAGAGATTGTTTCTTGAAAAAGACTTACGACAGAGGCAGCAAGAAATGCAGTACCAAGATTAATAATCAACCATTTATATCTGTTTTTTACTTTTACCAGTGCAGAATCTAAAACATCTTCTTCTTTATTAACACCAGTAAATTCAAGAAGATTGTTTGCTGATTGCCTTTCTATTAATTTGAGTATGTCATCAGAATAGATAATTCCTAAAATACTCTTATCTTTGTCCAAAACCACAATTTTGTTATGAGGATGTTTTTTGAATACCTTAACGACTTCGCGTTCATCTTTATAATATTCAATATATGGAATTTCTTTAACATATCTTTTAATTTTTTCTTTTTTTTTGGCTATAGCAAGAATATGTGGAGGTAATTCTCCTGCTAAAAAACCATCTTCAACAACCAGTATGGTTGGAAATTTTCCTGTTCTTTTTTCATGTTTTTGAATTACTTTGGAAATCTGTTCAAATGTAATATTTTTATTCACTTCAACATAATCCAAATTCATTAAACCAGCAGCAGTTCTTGGATCAAATTTAAGCAAAAATTTAACTTTTTCCCTGATTTCTCTGCCTAATTTATTCAAGAGTTTTTTACTTCTTTTAGTATCCATGTTTTGTAATAAATCAGTTGCTTCATCCAGATCTAAATAATCAAAAAGTTCCACTAATTCTCTATCATTTAATTTATCCATAATTTCCCGTTGCAATTTTTTTGACAAATCCAAAAGAATAAATCCTTGATTATTTACAGGTATCTTTCTAAAAATAGAAATTCTCTTCTTGGGAGAAAATAATATTTCATATATTAAATTGTTTTGTGTTTTCTTTTTTACCTTCTTAACCATAATAATTTGTTACTTCTTAACTTTATCTTTTTTTAGATGTAAAATAATATGCCATAAAGTTGCAGGGAATTCTGTCATTTAGCGAACTAACAAAAAATTGAAATTAATAAGATAAATTTCGACTAAAGGAATTCATATATCCAAAAGACGTAGAATTCCAATTTTTTGTTTTTTATACAAGAATATTAATAGAAGATTCTTAGTTTGGAATATTGAATTAAAAAATAAATCAGATAATCTGGAACCTATAAAAGTGAAGATAAATTTAAAGTTTGCAATTCCAATTATCTTTGTCATTGGATTTGGCGCAGGTATGGTTGGTGTTTCAGGTGGTTCATTTTTAGTACCTTTGATGGTAATTTTATTTAATGTTCCAATGAAAATAG
>CAZBJC010000071.1:0-1990 GCA_964492145.1 Candidatus Woesearchaeota archaeon | reverse complement strand
GAATTAATTAAAAAAGGATTAAATAAAGATATGATTAAATTATTATTTAAACAAAACAAATTAGAAGAGTTTAAAGAGCTTCTTGGAATTATTGATAATCCTCAGTTGATTATTAAAGTTCTTTTAATGTATCCTCGGGAAGTTGCTAAAAGGCAGAAAATCTCTTTAGAAAAAGCAGAAAAAATCTTAAATCGAGATGTTATAAGTTTTGTTTTAGAATCTCTTAGAAAAAAGAAAATTTCAGAAGAAAATATTAAACAAGTTTTTGAAAAAATTCTTAATGGTGACGAGCTGGAAAAAGCAATTAAATTTGAAAAAATAAATCAAGTCGAGATTGAAGACAGAATCAGAAAAATAATTCATGAAAAACCAGGACTTTCTTTAAATGCTTATATGGGTATTGTTATGAAAGAATTAAGAGGAAAAATTAATGGCAAAATTGCTATGGAAATAATTAAAAAGTATGTCTAATAATTTTGAATATGCTAAGAACACATAAATTAAATGAGGTGAATGAAAAACTAATTGGAAAAAATGTTATTCTTACAGGATGGGTTGATAGTGTGAGAGAGCATGGAAATGTTGTTTTTATTGATTTAAGAGACAGATATGGAAAAGTTCAAAGTGTTATCTCTAAAAAAACAGGAAACGAATTTGAAAAAGCAAAAAAATTAACAATGGAATCTTGCATTGCATTAAAAGGAGAAGTTAAGCAAAGGCCAAAAGGAACTGAGAATAAAGAGTTAGATTCTGGAAAAGTCGAAGTGTCTATTAATGAGATTGAAATTTATAATTTGTGCGAAATGCTCCCATTTAAAATAAATGATAAAGAGACATCTGAGGACATTAGATTAAGATATAGGTTTTTAGATTTAAGAAGCAAAAGAATGCAAAAAAATCTCTTGTTGAGAAATAAAACATTAAAAATTGTTAGAGATTTTTTTTATGATGAAGGATTTGCTGAAATAGAAACTCCAATTCTTGCTAAATCTACTCCAGAAGGTGCAAGAGATTATATTGTTCCATCTAGAAATTATCCTGGAAAATTTTATGCTTTGCCTCAAAGCCCGCAGTTATTTAAACAATTAACTCAAATTGGAGGCTTTGATAAATACATTCAGATTGCAAAATGTTTTCGAGATGAAGATTTAAGAAGTGATAGGCAACCTGAGTTTACTCAAATAGATGTGGAAATGAGTTTTATTGAACAAGAAGATATTATTAATTTAATTGAAAAAATGATTAAAAGAATTTTTAAAGAGGTGCTTAATGAGGATGTGAAAATTCCTTTTAAGAGACTTAGTTATAAAGAAGCAATTAAAAAATACAAATCAGACAAGCCAGACTTAAGAAAAGAAATGAAGAAAAAATATGCATTTTGCTGGGTTGTTGATTTTCCATTATTTGAGTATAGTGAAGAAGAAGCAAGATATAAATCAATGCATCATCCTTTTACAATGCCTAATATGAAAGATTTTGAAAAAAATCCAGAAAAAGCAAAAAGCTTGGCTTATGATTTAGTTTTAAATGGTGTTGAGCTTGGCGGAGGAAGCATTAGGATTCACAATCCAGAAATCCAAAAAAAGATTTTTGAGATTTTAGGAATATCAAAAAAGCAAGCTCAAGAAAAATTTGGATTTTTACTCAAGGCATTAAGTTTTGGAGCTCCGCCTCATGGAGGGATTGCTTTTGGATTAGATAGGCTCTTGGCTATGATGGCTGGGGAGGATTCTATTAGGGAGGTAATTGCTTTCCCAAAAAATAAAGAAGCAAAAGATGTTATGCTTGATGCTCCATCTGAAATTTCTAAAGCACAATTAAAAGATGTCCATCTTAAAGTTGATTTGCCAAAAAAGAAAAAATGAAAATACTTGTTTTAGGAGATCCTCATGGCAAAAAGATTAAAGATAGTATCTAAAGAAAAGCTGATTTAGCAAGAAAAACAGGTGTAACTCAAGTTTATAATGTAGGAGTTGCTGGGGATTTTCTC
>CAZBJC010000070.1:0-2179 GCA_964492145.1 Candidatus Woesearchaeota archaeon | reverse complement strand
GAAAGAAATCTTGGAGATTTATATAATATTTCTCTTTCATATTCTCTTAGAGTTTCAGTAATGTCTCTTCTGCATGTTCCAGAAAGATTAGAATCTTTTTGTATTTCAATTAATTTCATTCTAATTGAAAGATACTCTTCTTGTTCTTGTTTATTTAATTCTGGCTTCCAATAAAGTACTTCAAATCTATTTAGCAATCCTGATGCTTTGCTGTCACTTTCTCTTGTTTCTGGACTCACTTCCATAAATTATTCTAATTTAAACACTTTTTAATTATAATTGTTTTTCAATATACTCTTTTACTTTCCCAGAAATTTCTTTGAATTTTATATTTTTTTGTTTTAGTGCTGCCTCCATATTAGAGCCTATTCTTCCTGCAATTACTAAATCAATTTTTTTATCAGCCAGCATATAAGCTACACTAAATCCTGCTCCTCCGCCTCCGACTGCAAAAGGATTTTTTATTATTTCTTTTAATTCATTATTTTCAAAAATTAAATAATAAGGAGCTCTTCCGCCTCTGAAGCTTATTTCTGAATCTTTGTTTTTTTCTTCTGATGCAATTGCAATTCGCTCTGTCATTTTTTGTATTAATTTAGATAAATTATATCTTTTTTGTCTTTATTTAAATTTTCTTTAATTTTCTTCTTTACTTTTTTTAATTTTTCTAATACCCTTTCAATCTCCTTAATTCTTGAAACAACAGGTATAAAAGTTTTTCTTATCTTAGAAATATTTGGGCCAAAAACAAGATTAACAAAAACTTTTGAATCTTTTAGTGCCTTTGAAACAGCTTTTGCTTTTTCTGAATCACCATGAGTTTTTTCTTCAGGAGTTGTATTTTTAATCTTTTTTAAAAATTCTATATTCCCATTCTTAAGATTATAAAGATAGGTAAGATAATTTTTAGCTGAACCAAAATGTTCTTTTGTTAATTCTTTTCCATTATCAGTTGCTAAAGTTATTTTTATCTTCATTTTTTAATCTCCATTGCTTTATTTATTAAAATTCCTTGAATAATAGACATAAATGTCATAACAAAAGTCAAAACTATAATTAATTTCCAATTAAAATAAAAAATAGCAAGAGGCAAAAGAGGGATTTTTATTGCCCTGTTATATAAGAAACAAGCAATTAATCCATAACTTAAGCCTTTTTCTTTTAAATTTGCTAAAAGAGGATACCACATATAAATTGGGCCAGAAGATAAAATTCCTCCTATTATAACATAAAACCATTTTTTAATTCCTTTTCTTCCAAGATGCTTCATTATGAATTCGGGGTTTACAAAATAATTAGATAAAAAAGTTAAAATAAATATTAAAATAATAGTTGGAATTATTTTTAAGAGAATTTTTCCAAAAAAAGATATTGCTGAATTAAAAAGAGCCTTATTAAGAATTAAAAGAAAAATATATGCTATTAAAATTATAATTAAAAAATACCATGACTTTGAGATGTTTTTTAGTTTCATTTTAAATTATTTTCAAGATTATTATTGTTAATATTGCAACAATTATTGAGAGTATGAAAGCTGTGAGATTTCTAAGAAAAGCAAATCTTTTTCCTAAAATCATTGATTCAGCAGGCAATTGAATGATTCCTACTGTAACCCATGCAACAATAAATGCAATAACAGCTATTAAACTTACATTTTGTTTTAATAATTCTCCACCAATAATATAACTTACAATTGGATTTCCTGCTGAAATGCTTCCGATTCCACTTCCAATTAGAGGGTCAAGAAAAATATTTCCTTGAAAAATTTTTATATAAAAAGAATTTGGAATTAATGTTACTATCAAACTTACAAGCAAGATTGTCCCTAATATAAGAGGTGAAACTTTCCACATCATTCTTGCTGCCTTCGCTATTGCTTGTTTTATTGTTGTTTCTTTCATTCTAAAAAAATTTTTTATTACCCTCTAATCATTTGTGTTCCGCATTTAGGGCATTTTTTACTCATGCAGGGCTGTCCTCTTACTTGAGGTTCTTCATAGCCGCATTTAGGACATTTGCAAACTCCTCCTGGACCTGCTGCAGTTCCATCCATTCTTCCGCCTGGGCCAATTCCCATTCCTCTTCCAGATCCTCTGCCAATCCCTCTACCTTGCCCCATTCCTCTTCCTCTTGGTTGTACCATCTTGTAATTACCTCCTTGTATTTTTATTGCTTTACC
>CAZBJC010000069.1:0-2274 GCA_964492145.1 Candidatus Woesearchaeota archaeon | reverse complement strand
ATTGTGCAACAAGCGGAGTTTATTTAAATAATAATACACAAGTATTAATAACAAGTAGTAATTCAAATCCTGGAAATTTATCAGCAGGTTCAGGAGCAGGACAAGAGCAAGTGTATTATTGTATTCCTAATGTTCCCTCAATATCATCTCAAAAATATTCAACTTCAAAATTAGGAAGTTGGACAATATCATATTAAAATGAAAACAAAAATAATAAGTGCATTAATCACAGGATTATTTTTAATCTCAATAGTTAGTGCTTTTGGGGTTAGCTCTCCCTACTGGAATGAAAATCCTTTGAGAATGGCAAGAGGAGAGACAACTATTATTAATTTAAATCTTCAAAACATGGTAGGAGAAAATGATGTAGAAGTTAAAGCTATTTTAGTTGAAGGAAAAGATATAATCTCTCTTTCAAAAGATACTTTTACTATTAAAGCAGGGACATCTGATACAATGGTTCCTTTAAAAATAAAAATACCTAAAGACGCCAAACCTGGAGAAACAAGAAAAATAAAAATTGAATTCAAGACTATTCAAGAAAATACAGGCGGAATCTCAATGGGAACAGGAATGACTGTTGCCTTTGATGTCATTGCAACAAAAGAAATTAAAAGCAATTCTGTAAAGATTATTGTTTTAATAATAACAATTATAATCTTGGCCTTAATCTTATGGTATTTAATTAGAAAAAAGAATAAGAGAAAATAAATTCTTAATTAATTTAAAAAAACATTAATATTTTATAATTAAAAGATTGTTTTAATTTTATGAAACTCTTTAACTTATACAATTTATTCTTTTTTTCTTGCTTTCAAGATAATTATAATAAGAATCAAAAGCAATAAAATAGCTCCTCCTGTAATCAATCCAGACTTAGAAAAATCATCTAAGATTGCAAAACCACTTAAAGGAGCAATAAAGACTTTTTCTTGAACATAAGAAGAATAAGTATCTGAATTCAAATTAATCAGTAGGTTAAAATTTCCTTTAAGATTTTTATCAACTTGTATTTGAAGCCCAAATTCTCCTTTTTCATTTGCTTGAAGTTCTCTTATATCTTGAGCTTCTAAAATCTTTTTATTGTTTTCATTATATAATAAAAATTGCAGTTTAATATTTTGATTTTTGCCTGATAATTCTTCAAGCAAGTAATGTATTCTTATTTCATTGCTTCCTTTTCTTTCAACTTTAATTAAATCAAAATTAATTTCTTTTTTTAGAATTTCAACTTTAAAGCTTTCTTTTTTTGTTAATTCATCACAATCTAATTCAATTTGCATGATATAATCCCCAGGAGTTGCATTTTTTGGGGTTTTTAATTTAAAGAAAAAATCATGCTCTTCACCAGCAGCTAAATTTTTTACTTCTCCGACATTTAACCAAGAAGGGTTTCTTCCTTTTGATTGTAACTTGCAATTATTTAAAAAAACAGTCCCTGTATTTTTAACAGTCCATACCAAATTTTTTAAATCTCCAGGTTTAGCAATAATATTAGCAATTTTTTCTGAACTTAATTGGATTTTTGTAAGATTTGTTAGATTAGACTGAATAATTGTGGTTTTTTTGCTTCCTCCACTACTACTACTGCCACTAGAAGTAGTGGATATAGAAAAATTAGAAGAATCTGAAATAGCTTTTCTAAGTTACATAAAGAAGAATAAATTAATTTATGCATTTATCTTAGTAATTTTTGGAGCAGGAATCTTATTAGCAGTAGAAAGGAGATTTAAAAAAATTAAAGAGTAAAAAAATAAATTTAAATACCTGATTATCTTTTTTTGTTTATGAAAAGAGGTTTTAAGATTATTTTATTTTTTTGTTTTATTTTATTATTAACAAATATAAATGCAGAAGCAATAGTTACTGGAAAAGCTACAAATCAAAAAACAGGAATATCTGTTTTTGTTCTTCCATCTGTACCTGTATTAAAAATTATAAGTCCTGAAAATATCTCATATAATCAAGGAGAATATATACTTTTAGACTACACTGCAATTTTAATAAATACTACTTGGTATAACTTGGATAATGGAAGTAATATAACAATAAATTCATCTCTTTATTTTTTGCCTAGTTCTGGAGAGCATACTCTTTATTTATATGGAAATGAAAGTAATGGAACAATTCTATCAGATAAGGTAAGCTTTTATGTAATTCCAACACCAAGTCATGGAGTTTCAAAAAAAGAGATAATAGTAAATAAAACAATCCCAATTAATATTGAAAAAGAAAAAATTAATATTTCTCTTAAACAAGGAGAATCAAAAATAG
>CAZBJC010000068.1:0-2529 GCA_964492145.1 Candidatus Woesearchaeota archaeon | reverse complement strand
AGAGAGATAGAGGATATCAAGGTTTTTGAGATATGTGAGGGGTGAATATCAAAAAATACTACCCCCAATCATCTATGATAGTACTGATGTTTTTGTGGGCAGTGTTATGAGGAAGAAGGGAAATTAAAAGATTATTCTAAAATTTAATTGTGCTTATTTTTTGGAGGAAAAGGTTGGTGCGGTGAAAAGCTGGGAAGTACAATGGAAAAAAGTTAGTTGGGTATAAGTAGGTCTTATCTAAAAAAATTCTTCATTCTTTCAATCTCTTCTTCAGATCTCCAATCTTTTTCATTATAGTCCCAGTATGAAACTTCAAAATTTTCACATCTAAAAATAACATATTTTGTTCCTGTGTCTGGAAATACTTTTATAGCTACCTTTTTACCTTTCCAAGTTCCATATTTGCAAAAAGCATCTTTTATAAAATAAAAATAATCAGATTTTTGTTTATTGAATAGAAAATCAAGATTGTAGGCGCAAATATGGGCCATTTGGAGAAGATGGGATTCTTCTTCTCTAATAAAAAATGGTGCCCAATATGTATTCCTAATCTCTTGGTATGGTGTCCCATGGTTCACCCACCAGTAATGTTTATGTCTTATTATCTCTTTTTTATTTTTGTCTGTCTCGTCAAATACGATGATTTCAAATTCAGAAGATTCTCCAACTATTTGATCTGCCTTTTCGAGAAAATGCATATATGTTCTATTTATAACAGGATCTCTAACATTCGGCTTATAATTTTTAGCGAAACTCCATTTATCAAGAACTGACGCAACTAAATGAATTTGAGATTTATAAAAGATTTTATATAAATCTTTCCAGAATTGTTTTCTCTTGTTTAACGACAGTCTTCCAAATCTGTTATAATCATAATACCATCTTTGTACACCTTTCAAATTTATTTTCTTTTTTAAATCGTATCCCTGAGCAAGATTAGCTACATCTTCCTCAAATTCAAGAAGTTTGTCATCTTTTATCAACATGCCACAAATAATGAAGAATCTTGAGTTTGGATCAAAGATATTTTCATTGCCAGATTCATCCGCAAAACAAAATAACATAAAAAAAATCATGTTCTATATATAAATAATTTTTGTTATATTTCTCAATTATATATATTTAAATAAATATTAGAAACATCAAAGTATTTTAGTTATTAAAGATTATGAATGGTTTTTCAGACAATACAAAAAGTTTTATTCTCTTGAATCTTAATATAGTAAATGGTCTCAAGAACACCACCAAAAAAGATAATTGAAAAACTACTCAAAGAGGTAAACTTTGGATGCCCAATTCCTGGATGTGGATCACCATTTTTAACAATACACCATTTTGATCCACCATGGTCCCAAAAACATTCTCATAATCCTGATGGAATGATCGCACTTTGTCCAGAACATCATAATATGGCAGACATTGGGATATATACTAAAGAGCAGTTACGTTACTTTAAGAAGCATCCATATGTGCAAGACAAACTAAAAGTTAAATGGCCATGGGATCCAGAAAAAATTGTTTTCAGAATGGGAGGATCTATTCTTTTTGGCAGTAGAGCAGCTTTAACATTAGAATCGAACAAAATTTTAGAAGTGAAGAAAAAATTTATACCTTCTTTAAATCGGGCGACATTTTCCTTTAATATGAATATACCTAATAAAAAAGGAGATTTTATGATAAAAATGATAGATAATTATTTATCAGCTCCAATACATAATCTGAAACTTTTAAAATTCTCAACTAAAGGTCATGTATTTAAAATTGAGCATGAAGATGGCACATATTTAAATCTAAATTTTAAAAGAAATTCATTAAATGAATTTAATAAATCATTAAAAGTAAATTTTAAAAATAAAGACATAATCTCAAACACAATAAAAATAGTTAAAAAAATATCTTTAGATAGTGATAATAAGGTTCCTATAATTACAATTTTGGGTCATTTCTCAACTCCTAACATTGATATTCATATTCTTCAAAGCAAAATAAATCTCATTTGTTATTTTTATCATGCTGAAGAAGTTAATCTTCCACCGAAAGTTTTTCTTCCCGGGACATCGCTGAGATTTATAATAGGTGAAATAGAGATATTGAAGTTTGGTTAAAAAAGAACGTTTTCTTTAAAAGATGCAAAAAAGATATCTCAAGTATACTCCCCCTTTGCTTTAATCACGACTTATGAGAGTTTTCTAATTTTCTCTTGATTTTTAAGAAGATGGTTTTCACAATCGAAATTTTAGAAAGCTTCTTTGTCAATCTGATTATCATAGTACTCCTTTTTAACAAAACTGCTGATATTTGAATAAAAGTCTATATATCCTCTTCTTTAAACTTTAATTTCCTTGTAACATTCTTATTCTTAATCTTTTTGACTCTTTAAAAATCTGCGACATGTCGACAATGCCCTTCTCCAACCCCCCATTCGCACATAACAAACTCTCTCAGTACCCCATTCACACATCACAACTCCAGCTATCTCTTCTTTTTTGTGATTTTCAATCCTGTGAGGATCTTGAATTTTTATTATTT
>CAZBJC010000067.1:0-2538 GCA_964492145.1 Candidatus Woesearchaeota archaeon | reverse complement strand
AAAAACAATCTGACTATCAACAATAAATGCCTTATCTTTCCCCAGAATTAAAGGATTAATATCCAATGCTTTAATTGCTTTCTGAGATTCAGCTAATCTACATAATTTATCAAGAACTTTTCTAACAGAAACATTCTTAGTCAAATCTTCAACACCTTTAACCCCACATACTCTAAAATCAACTTTTTTCTTTTTCTCAACTCTGCTTCCACCTAATCCAAAACCAATAACATAACCAAAATCTTTTGTCTTTTTTAATCCAACAAGATACTCTTTTCCAGAAATCTGTTTTTGAATCAAGACTCCCTGAGCATTTTTAATTCTCATCAATTTTTTAAATGCTTTTTTCGCTTGTTTTAAACTTTTAATATTTTTTTTAATTCCATTAACTTTAGTTTTATGAACAATTTTTTTACTAGACACCTTCATTATAAAATTGCCTTTAAAATTTAATTTGTCTAATTCAGAATCTCTCTTTATAAAAATAGTTTTTATAATATTAAATCCTTTTTTCTTAAGAAAATTTTCAGCATCTCTTTCTGTGAATATCACCATAAAGATAAAACAAAATCTATTTATATTAATGTTTCGAATTAAATATATGAGAAGTGATTTAAAAAATTTCTTTTATCCAAAGACAATTGCAGTTATTGGAGCATCTGACAACCCTCTTAAAGTTGGAAATGTTTTAATAAAAAAACTCAAAGAATTCAAAGGAAAAATAATTCCTATAAACATCAAACATGATAAAATACAAGGGAAAAAAGCTTATCCAAGTGTTTTAAAATATCAAGGAAAAATTGATTTAGCAGTTATTGCAATTCCTGCTAAATCTGTAAACTCTGTTTTAATTGAATGCGGAAAAAAGAAAATAAAATCTGTTATAATAATCTCAGCAGGATTTTCAGAACAGGGAAATATAAAATTAGAAAATAAAATCTTAAATACTGCCAATAAATATAAAATAAAAATTCTTGGTCCTAATTGCTTTGGTATAGCAAACCCTTTTATTAATTTAGACACTACTTTTTCAAATACAACACCTAAACCAGGAAATATTGCTTTTATAAGCCAAAGCGGAGCTTTATGGAGTTATATCTCTGATTTTCCAAAAATAGGTTTCTCAGGATTTGTTAGTTTAGGAAATCAAGTAATGCTAACTTTCTCTGATTTTATTGAGTATTTTAATCATGATCCTAAGACCAAAAAAATAATTCTTTATATTGAAAAATTAAAACTCGGAAAAAAATTTATAGAAGTCTGCAGAAAAAGCAAAAAACAAATTATTGTTATCAAAGCTGGAAAAACAAAAAAAGGAACAAAAGCAACAATAAGTCATACAGGAAGTCTTGCAACTGAATTTGTAGTCTATAAAGGAGCATTTAAACAAGCAAAAGTTAAAGTAATGGGTTCTTTAGCGCAAGCCTTTGAAATGAAAAAGCAGAATATAAAAATAAAAAAGAAAAAAACAAAGATAATTACAAATGCAGGAGGAGCAGGAGCACTTCTCACTGATTATTTAACAGAAAAAGGAATTAATGTTACTTCAAAAGATTTAATTGGAACAGCTCTTGCAAAAGACTATGCAAAAGAAATAAAGAAATCCAAAGAACAATTAATAATAATCCTAACTCCCCAAAAAATGTCAGAGCCAGAAAAAACAGCAGAAGTTATTGTGAAATTCAAAAACAAAAAGCCAATTGCATGCTTTCTCGGAGAAAAATCAATAAAAAAAGCAGTACAAATATTAAAAAAGAATAAAATTACTTCTTATAATAGGTGTTGTTAAATGACTATAAAAGATTCAGCAAAAAAATTTAATAATAAACTAAAAGAATCAGTAAATACTGCTATTGTTGCAGCATTTGGTTTTTTAATTGCTCTTACTTGGAGAGATTTAATATCTGAATATGTAAATCAAATAACTTCTTACTCTCCTCTTCAAGGAAGATTAATCAGTGCAATAATTGTAACAATAATTGCTGTAATTGGAATTTTTATTGCAACAAGGTTAATTTCAAAGAAAGAATGAAAAAACAAGAAAAAATAAAAAAAGTTCTCAAAATTCTTTATAAAAAATACCCTTCTAATGAAAAAACTACTCTAAACAGAATGAGAAAAAAGCAAGATGCTTTTAAAATTCTTATTTCATGTCTTCTTTCTTTAAGAGCAAGAGACGAAAATACAGAAAAAGTTTCAAAAAAACTTTTTAAAATTGCATCAACTCCTAAAAAAATTGCATCAATGCCAATAAAAAAATTAGAAAAAATAATCTATAGTTCGGGGCATTATAAAAAGAAAACCCAAACTTTAAAAAATGTATCAAAAGAAATTTTAAAAAGATTTAAAGGAAAAGTTCCCAAAACACGAGAAGAACTTTTGTCAATCAAAGGAATAGGCCCAAAAACTGCAAACATTGTTCTTGCCTTTGCTTATAATAAAAAAGTAATCCCAGTAGATACTCATTGCCATAGAATCCCAAACAGACTTGGCTGGATAAAGACAAAAACTCCAGAGCAAACAGAAAAAGAATTAAAC
>CAZBJC010000066.1:0-2582 GCA_964492145.1 Candidatus Woesearchaeota archaeon | reverse complement strand
CTTTAGATAAGTTATCACTCAAAAGTTAAGATTGGCTTTTCTTCTGCAATTTTCTTTAAACCTTTTATCTCCAAGAAATCTCATTCCTATTTTTTTCAATGAATTTTAATTAGGAGCCAGTTATTTGTTTATAAATCTTTTTGCTTCAAAAGTCTGTTACATGAAACATTTTTTAAATACTAATATTCTCTTATATAAAAAGATGGCAGAAATAAAACCTGTTTCAGCAATAATTGAAGAGATTAGTCCATATTACCAAGAAAGAAAAAAGAAAAAAGAAAGCGGATTGATTGATTCAGTTCCTGAAACAGAGCACACTCTTGTTTATGAATCTTACAAAGAGAGTTTAGAGCCTATTTATTACTTTATACTTGATTTAATGAATGATTTTGGATTAAAAACTGAAAAGCTCATTGATAATTTTTCACCAACTCCTGGTTCTACTCAATTTTCTGAAATGGGAACAAGAGCCACAGCAATGCAGCAACATGCATCAAAGGTTTTAGGTGATGTTAATACTGTTTTAAGGAGTGTGTTAAACATTATATATGATTTAAAAGATTTTAGATTAAGACTTCAGACTTATGATGATTTAAAAAATCCTGAAAAAAAAGATGCTGCTTTATTAAGTTTAAAGCAAATCTGGATGGATAAAGTTGATATTAATAAAGGGAATTCAAGCATAAAAGCAATGGCAATGCAACAGGCTGGTTTTGTAACTTTAATTAATGCTTTTCTTGCTGCAAAAGATGTAAAGGATATCACTCATAATTTAGATTTAAATGATGTAGTTAAAAGAGTGTTAATCCCAAGAATGCAAGAATTTGAATACTGGGTAAAACAATCAGAGCAAGAATTAAGAAAAAGATATGAATTAGAAAAAAATTATTTAAGAAGCCAAGTAAGCAGTTTAAAACTTTATTCTAGATGGGCAAAACCTTATTTGCTTGCAGCTCAACAATTAGAGCAAAAAATCTCAAAAAATGCAGCTTTAGTTAAGTCTTTTAACAGGACAATTTTAGAACTTACTTTGCTTGGAAAAACCGAAGCAAGACCAGAAAAAGAAATTTTAGAAGAAACAAAAAAAATCCCTCATAGAAAATATTATTCTTGTATTTTAATAGATTTTATTTTTAGAGCTGTTCCAGCTCAGGCTAATTTTATTGGAAGAGCAGATGTTGTTTTTAGAGCTTATTCATTAAATGAAGATGAATTAAAAAAACTTCAGCAAGAACTTGATAAATCTGATGTTTCTGATGTATTAAAATTAATTGAAGGAACAACAGAGGAAAGCTTAGAGAAACTTCAAGATGAGATTAATTTCTTTTTAGAAGAAAAACCTGAAGAAGAAGCACAAGCTAAGTCCTCTGATGAAAGCAATCCTTTTTTTGCTTTATTTGGAGTTTATGGGAAAAAAACTGAAAAAAAACAAGAAACAGCAACAGAAGACAAAGAAATAGAAGTAAAATCTGATACATGGGTTGAAAAAGAACATTATAGAAAAGCTGCAGCAGAAACAGCAGCTGAAATGGCTTTTAATTTATTTGATGTTTATAAAAAAGCTCATGGAATGGTAAGTTATACTTAATCAATAATTTTATATATTTTTCTTTTCTCTATTTAATATGGAAAAAAGCCAAGAAGAATCTGAAAAAAAACAAGAAGAAACAGAAGAAAAAGAACCTGAAACAAAAGAAGAATCAGAATTAGAGCAAGAATTATCTGAAAAAGAAATAAAAAAAGAACAATTTGAAAAATTTATTACTGAAGAAAATTTTAATGCCCCTGTCTTGGAAAAAATAGCAGAAGCTCAAGAAACTCCTTCTTTAAAATGGGGAGCTCAAGAAATTTCTACAGACACTAAAAAAGAAAAACAAAATTATGAGTTATTAGAAGAAAAAACAACTAAAGATTATCAAACTGCACAAGAAAGAAATAATCCAATTCCTCCTCCAATACTCCCAAAAGGAGAAATTGATATGCAAAGTATTGGGAGAAGCCAAGTTCAAATTGGAAGGGAATTCCATCTTCAAGAACCTCCTGAATTAAAAGCCAGAGGCTCTGCTGAAAATTATGAGCTTATTAATCCTGGAAGCATTGATATTCAAAAAGCTGGAAAAGAAAGAGAAAAAATTGGAAGAGAATATCATCCTCAGAGAAGGCAAATTAGATAGAATAAATAAAAACTTTGTCATATGGAATAAACCATTTAACTGTTTCTTTAATAGATTTTTTCTCCCAAATTCTTCTAAACAATCTTATTGAATTGCCATGAGCAGAGATAGCAACATTGACTTTATTTTTTTTAATATATTTTTTCAGCCATTTAATAAATCTCTTAACTCTTTTTTCAACCATCTTAAAACTTTCTCCATGTGGAGGAGGAGTACTCCATCCTCTATGAATCATTTTATACTCCTGTTCTCCTAAAAACTGCTCAACCTGTTTTCTTAATTTTGGTTCAAGATTTTCAATTGCATCTCCTTCAACTCTTAAATCATATTGTTTTTTTCCAACTCTTTGAATAAAAGATTTATGAGATTGCCCTTCTAAATCTCCATAGCTTCTTTCAATCATTCTGT
>CAZBJC010000065.1:0-2646 GCA_964492145.1 Candidatus Woesearchaeota archaeon | reverse complement strand
TTGCAGGCATTTTAGCTTCAATTGGAACAGGAGTAGATGACCAGATTGTTATTTTGGATGAAGCAAGACAAAAAATATTTTTAAGTCTTAAGCAAAAACTAAAGAGAGCTTTTGCAATTGTTTTAGGAGCCTATTTTACTTCTTTAGTTTCATTGATTCCCTTGATGTGGGCAGGAGCAGGATTGCTTAAAGGTTTTGCAATTACAACAATCATAGGAATCAGTGTAGGAGTTTTTATAACACGTCCAGCATTCTCAGACATGATTAATATTATTGAGGATTAAAAATGCTGCCTCATAAACATTTTATCTATGGAATTATATTCTCTCTTATTTTAATTTTAATTGTGCCTGAAATTAAATTTATAGGTGTCTTGTTAACCATTTTATCAACCACTTTGCTTGATGCAGACCATTATTTTTATTCTTTGTTTAAGAAAAAAGATTTTAGTTTAATAAACGCTTATTATTTTTTTAAAAACAACAATAAAAAATTTAAAAAATTACCTCCTTTGCAAAGAAAAAATTATTATGGAGGTCTGTGTTTTTTTCATGGGATAGAATTGCTTATTTTTTTCTTTTTATTGACTTTCTTTGTCTCAAAATACTTTGGTTTTATTTTTATAGGAATAGCATTTCATCTTATACTTGATTATATTGAACAATGGCCTTTTTATTTTAGAAAAGATAAAATTTCAATAATCTATGACTTTTTAAAGTTTAAAAAATTAAAAAATATAAATGAAATCTGAGAATATAAAAAAAGAGATAAAGCAAGACAAAAAAGAAATTTTAGGAATTCTTGATATGATTAAAAAAAGAAAATTTAAAGGTTATACTGGAATGGCGGTAAAAAATTCTATTTTTCAGTTTTCAACTACTCTTGTAGCAAAAGCAGGCTCTTTAATTTTTACAATAATTATTGCAAGACTTTTAATGCCAGAACTTTTTGGTTTATACAGCTTGGCTCTTTCAACAATTATTTTGTTTGCGAGTTTTTCTGATTTAGGAGTAAGTCAAGCCTTAATTAGATATGCTTCTAAATTGCTTGGAAAAAACAAAAAGAAAAAAGCAAAAGCTTATGCACTTTATCTAGGAAAAATAAAATTTATTCTTATCTTAGCCACTTCTTTGATTTTGCTTATCTCTGCAAAATTTGTTTCTGAAAATTATTATCATAAGCCAATTTTTTTAGCATTGATTGCAGGTTCTATTTATATTTTATTTTCAGGTTTCTTAGGATTTATTAATTCACTTTTTTTCTCTGTGAATAAATTTAAATACCCTTTTTTTAAAGAAATTTTATTTCAAATTTTAAGATTAATAATTGTACCTCTTTCAATTTTGCTTTTAATTAAATCCTCTTCAAATGCCTCTATTCTATTTGTAATTATTTTATCTTTATCTTTTGCTTATCTTATTGCATTAATTTTTATGTTGATTCTAATGAAGAAAAAAATAGGTTTTCTTAAGGAAAAGCCTTCAACACTATCAAAAAAAGAAAAAAGACAATTATTAGCCTTTACTCTTCCTTTATCTGCAATGGCTCTTTCAGGAATCTTTTTTGGTTATATTGATATGATTATGCTTGGAAGATATGTTGCATCGGAATTTATTGGGTATTATCGGGCTGCATTTAGTTTAATAGGTGCTTTAATCCCTCTGATTGGTTTTTCAGGAGCACTTTTTCCTGTATTCAGCAGACTCAAAGGAAAAAGATTAGAAAGAGGAATGAAAAAATCAATAAAAGTTGTACTCTTGATTTCATTTATTTTGTTTCTTGGGACACTTTTATTTTCAAGCATTATAATAAAGATTATTTTTGGAGCAAATTATTCTCAATCAATAAATATCCTAAGATTACTCTCAGTCTTGCTTTTAGTTATACCTCTTTCAGCACTTTATAATTCTTATTTAATTTCCTGTGGAAAAACAAAGCTTATTGCAGGACTATTAATTTTCTCCACAATAATAAACATAATTTTAAATTATGTTTTTATTATATATGGTTTGAGATTTGGAATGATGCAGGCAGTTCTTGGAGCAGCAATCGCAACAATAATTAGCAGATTTATTTATTTAGGGGGATTGATTGTGTTTAGAAAAAGTTCTGACAAAAAAGATTTAAAAACAATATAATTTTAAAAATTAAATGGAAAAAAAGAAAATTTTTATAACAGGAATAGCAGGTTTTCTTGGGAGTCATCTTGCTGAAGCTCTAATAAAACAAGGACATGAAGTTTCAGGATGTGATAATCTAATTGGAGGATATTTAGATAATGTCCCAAAAGGAGTTGATTTTCATCAAGTTGATTGCAAATATCTTAACACAATGAAAAAACTATTAAAAGGAGTAGATATAGTTTATCATTGCGCATGTACTGCTTATGAGGGGTTGAGTGTTTTTTCTCCTCATTTAGTCTGTGAGAATACTGGTCAAATTTCTGTTACTGTTGCCACAGCAGCTGCAGAAAATAAAGTTAAGAGATTTATATATTGCTCTAGTATGGCGAGATATGGAAAACAAGAAAAAATCCCCTTTACTGAGGATATGACTCCAAAACCCCAAGACCCCTACGGTATTTCAAAATTGTATGCTGAAAATATTATTAAAAATTTAGCAGAAGTTCATGGGATGGAATATGTT
>CAZBJC010000064.1:0-2657 GCA_964492145.1 Candidatus Woesearchaeota archaeon | reverse complement strand
AAGCATCTACAAGGTATAATGATTTTAGTTTCCTCCTAAGAGTTTATTTTTGTTATTTAATTTAAATTTTAAAGGATAGCCCTCGGCTAAAATAAAGCCAAATTCTTTTAACAATCCTAATTCTGAGTAAACTTTGGACTTTTTTAAAGCTTTCGCAATCTCTTTTTGAGTTTTTAAGGGATTTTTTTTTATATAACTCAACACTTGTTTTAATTCAAAAGGAATTTTTCCTTGACCAGAGCATAAAAATAAAGCATGGTTTATCTTTTTTTTATGTCTTAAGTAGGGTAAAATGTTCTCGTAAAAAGTTTTTTTATTATAAGAAACCAAACAGCCCCCGTCATAATTATTATATAAATCTAACTTTCCAAGAAACTTAGAATAAATTTTTACCAAATCCCTATTTTTGCAAGCCCATCTAAAAGATTTATTGTATAAAGAAACATTTCCTTCGGCATCAAATAAACCTGAAAAAAATATGTTTAAAGATAAATGCTCTAACAATTCTTCAATGTTTTCCAAAAGATAATAAAAAAAGGAGGTCAAAATTCCATTAATTGAATGTACTGACAAAACCCATCCCTTAATTTCTTTGTCTATTATAAATTTTTTATTATAAAAAATATCTGGTTCTTTTAAATTTTTAGAGATATATAATATTTTTTCTATATTTTGGTAGTTTTTCTTTAAAAAATCTTCAGTGAACCCTAAAATCTCTTTATTTTGATTACATATTCCTAATCTTCCCCCTCCAGACCTGTCTCCACACCACAATCCAAAAAAATATAAAAATTCATTATCAAGAATTATTTTTCTTGGAAATTTTAAAATAAATTCTTTTTTCTCTTTATTTGAATTAGTAGTATAACTAATTTCCAAATAATCTTTTTCTTTTTTTATATAATTAAATTTTCTTGATCCAAAATCTATTAACTTTTTGTATGAAAAAAACCATTTCTCAAAATTAAGGTAATTTTTTTTTAAAATTAATTTTAAATCTGGAATTTCTTGTTTCCACTTCTTTAATTTTTCATTTCTTATCCTCCTCCCTTTTTCAAAATTATTTTTGGTTAACTCGGTTTTATTAAATGTTGAAATAATTTGCCTTTTTAATTCTAAAGAATTTATTATTTTGTGCTCTATTAATTTATTTATTATAGTTCTTGGAACACTTTTGAAATTTAAATTTTTGTACCCCCTTATGGAAACTGCCGGAATTCTCAAGATAGGACTTGCTTTAATGGACCCCTTAAATTTATTGATAAGTTTTTGAAAAATTTCTCTCTGGAATTCAGGAACTAAAATCAACATTTCTTCATCTTTTTTCATTATAAAACAAAGTTCTTAATCTTTATATGTTTTTTTCTTTCATAGCATCTAACTGGAATTATCATATTATTTAACCAATATTTTGGTTTTTAAAATTATCTATTAATAGTTTATTCATATCTTAATGCTTCTACAGGCTTTAATTTAGAAGCTCTATAAGATGGAGCAATTCCTGAAAGACAACCTACTATAAATGAAAATAATAATGCCCCAATAATTAAAACAGGACTCATGCTCGCCTTTAATAATTCGCTTCCCATATAGTGTGTTGCTGCAAATTGAACAATCTTTGCTATGCTTACTCCAATAAAGACCCCTATTGCCCCTCCAATTAATCCATAAATACCACTCTCAATTAAAAAAATACCAAGTATATGAGAATTTCTAGCGCCTATTGCTTTCATTACACCTATTTCTCTTGTCCTTTCCATAACAGACATAAACATAGTATTCATTATCCCAATTCCTCCAACAAGCAAGGAAATAGCAGCAATTCCAATAAGAATTATTTGAACAATTAAAAAAATGTTATTAAAAGTATCAATATAATTTTCAAAAGTCTTAACTTGAAAACTTTCCCCTCCTTTTTCTTCATCTTTAAAATTTCTTAAATTTTTTCTAATGTTCTCTGCCACTTTTTCTGGATTATATCCTTTTTTTACTTGAGCATATATTCCAGAAACTTCATCTGGATTTTCAAAAATATCCCGCATAGTATCTATAGGAAGATAAATTTGAGAATCATCTTGAGGATTTCCGATTTTTTTTAATAAACCAACAACTTCGACTTTTACTCCATCAATTTCAATCTTATCTCTTAATCCAACTGACTTTTCAAAGAAATCATTATTCCATAATCTCCAACCAACAACTACCTTATACTTATCACCATCTTTAAGAAATCTTCCTTTTTCTGCTTTAAAACCAGACATTTCTGTTATTATACTTGCAGATTCATCTGTAGGAAGCCCAATAATTAAAGTCCCTTTAGATTCTTCTTTAAATTTTATTTTCCCAGAGGTATAAAACATTTCAGTAACATCTTCAACTCCATCGGATTTTTTTATAATATTAACATCGTCTTTTGTTAATTTCTCAGAAGAAAAAGCTCCATAAGCCATGCCACTTGGTGCAATTATAATTTTATCAATTCCCACCATTTCAAATTGTTCTTTAATAGTATTTTGCAATCCTTGCCCTAAAGAAATCAAAGAAACAACTGCAGCAATTCCAATAAAAATTCCAATCATAGTTAAAAGACTACGTAATCTTCTTTTCTTTATGCCTTCAATGGCGAATCTTAAAAAATCTATAAACATGAGTATTAT
>CAZBJC010000063.1:0-2671 GCA_964492145.1 Candidatus Woesearchaeota archaeon | reverse complement strand
CAATAATCCTAAACTTTTAAAAACCATTTTTATATCAATAATTTATGACAAAAGGACTTTATTATTTTTTAAGGCAAGCATGGAAAAAGCCAGATAAAAAAACTTTAAGAGAAAGAATGATTGAATGGAGAAAATCAAGAGTTTTAACAAAAGTAGAAAAACCTTTAAGATTAGACAGGGCAAGAGCCTTGGGATATAAAGACAAAAAAGGATTTGTAATAATAAGAGTAAGAATAAAAAGAGGAGGCCATAAGCGTTCTCGTCCTAATAAAGGAAGAAGAAGCAAAAGACTTCACACTAGAAAAAATCTCAAGATGAATTATAAGTGGATTGCTGAACAAAGAGCAGAGAGAAAATTCAAAAATCTTGTTGCTTTAAATTCATATTTAATAGGAAAAGATGGAATAAATTATTTTTATGAGGTTATTATGGTAGACCCGTCTAAACCAGAAATAAAAAAAGACAAAAAAATAAACTGGATTTGCAAAAAACAAAATCAGAAAAGAGCGCTTCGAGGTTTAACAAGTGCAGCTAAAAAATCAAGAGGATTAAGAAACAAATCTCCTACTTCAAAGACACGTCCAAGTGTAAGAGCAGGAAAAAGAAGAGGAAAATAAAAATCTATTTAAACTCTTATTTCTAAATTAAGATATGTTATCAAAAGAACCAATTGATTTAAGTAAAGTTAAAGAAGAAGAAATAGACAAAGAAATTCTTAGATTAGGAATGATTGCAGAGTTAGACGCAATTAGTCTTTATGAACAGCTCGCAGCAAAAACAAAAGATGAAAAAATAAAGGCTGTTTTATTAGACATTGCAAAAGAAGAAAAAACTCATGCAGGAGAATTTCAAGAATTGCTTTTAGAAAGAGATAAAGAACAAGTTGAAGAAATAGAAAAAGCAAAAAAAGAAGTAAAAGAATTAACTGAATAATTTAACAAAAACTTAAATACTTCTAAAGTTTATAAAAATAAAAGAGGAAAATGGATTATCAAAAATTAGCAGAAGTTTATGAAGAACTTTCTTCAACAACAAAACGCCTTAAAAAAACAGAAATTCTTTCTAAATTTCTTAAGTCTCTTTCTGAAAAAGATAAAGACGTAATGTATCTTCTTTTAGGAAGTATATATCCAGAGTATAGTGAAAAAAAGATAGGAATAAGCAATCAACTAGTGATTCAAGCCATATCAAAAGCAACAGGGATAGAAAAAAAAGAAGTTGTAAAGCTTTGGAAAAAAATAGGAGATTTAGGAAAAGTATCAGAAGAATTAACTAAACATAAAAAACAATCTACTCTTCAGTCTCATAAATTAAATATAAAAAAAATAATTGAGAATTTGCGAAAACTTCCTGAATTAGAAGGAAAAGGAACAGTAAGCAAAAAACTTTCTTTAGTAACAGAACTATTAACCTCAGCAACTCCTTTAGAAGCAAAATACTTAGTAAGAACTTTAATTGGGGATTTAAGAATTGGTGTTCAAGAATCTACAATCAGAGATGCTATGTCAAAAGCTTTTTTTAAAAATTCAAAAGAAGCGTCAGAAAAAATTCAAAGAGCTTTAGATAGAGCGAATGATATCTCAAAAGTGTTTGAAATTGCAAAAAAGAAAAAACTTTCAGGATTTGAAAATGTTTCAATAGAAGTTGGAAAACCTATAAAAGTTATGCTTGCTCAAAAAGCAAAAAACATAAAAGACGGATTTGAAAAAGTTGGAAAACCATGTGCAATAGAATATAAATATGATGGATTTAGAATGCTAATCCATAAAAAAGACAATAAAATAACTTTGTTTACAAGAAGATTAGAAAATGTAACAAATCAATTTCCTGAAGTTGTAGATTATATTAAAAAATATGTTAAAGGAAAATCATTTATTCTAGATTCAGAAGCCGTTGGTTATGACTCAAAAACAAAAGAATATCAAACTTTTCAGCATATAAGCCAAAGAATAAGAAGAAAATACCATATAGAAAAACTCCAAAAAGAACTTCCTGTAGAAGTCAATATTTTTGATATTCTTTATTATAATGGAAAATCAATGATTGACACTCCTTTTAAAAAAAGAACTGAATTAGTAAGAAAAATAATAAAAAAACATGCTTACAAAATAATTCCTTCAAAACAAATTATAACAAGTGATGAGAAAAAAGCAGAAAAATTCTATAAACAAGCTTTAAAAGATAATCAAGAAGGAGTAATGATGAAAAATTTAAATTCAATTTATCAACCAGGAAAAAGAGTAGGGCATATGTTAAAAATAAAACCTGAAGAAAATGAATTAGACTTAGTGATTACAGGTGCAGAATATGGTGCTGGAAAACGTTCTGGATGGATGTCTAGTTTTATTTTATCTTGCAGAGGAAAAAAGAAAGGAGAGTATTTAGAAATTGGAAAAGTAGGAACAGGAATAAAAGAAAAAGCTTCTGATGGAGAAGTCACTTTTGAAGGTTTAACAAGATTGCTCACACCTTTGATTACTAAAGAAAAAGGGAAAAAAGTTGAAATAAAACCAAAAATTGTAATCACAGTAACTTATCAAGAAATCCAGCATTCACCAAATTATAATTCTGGATGGGCTTTAAGATTTCCAAGAGTTACTGCTCTTCGTCCTGACAAACCTTTATCAGAAATTGCAGATTTAAAAGAAGTTGAAAAAGATTTTAAAAATCA
>CAZBJC010000062.1:0-2689 GCA_964492145.1 Candidatus Woesearchaeota archaeon | reverse complement strand
GATTTCTCCAAAATGCTCAATTTGTCCTGTAAAGAAATATTGCAAAAGAGTTAATATTACAAAATCTCGATAATTTCAGGAGCATTAGATTTTAAAGAATATAATTTAGGAGGCCTATATGAAACATCTTTTTTAATTTCTTCTTCTTCCAAAATATTCAACGAGAGAATTTTTTTTCTGAAATTTCTTTTATCAAACTTTTTTTTAAAAACTATCTCATATAAGCTCTGCAGTTGAGTCATTGTAAATTTTTTTGGCAATAAAGAAAATGCAATAGGAGTATATTCAAATTTCCATCTTAATCTTTTTATTGCATAATCTAAAATTTTTTTATGGTCAAAAGCAAGACAAGGAATTTTTAAAATAGAAAACCATTTCGCCTCTGAAACATCAGTTGAGGGTTTTAATTTTATTTTCTCTGAATTAATTAATGCAAAATAAGCTATAGTAATAACCCTTCCTCTTGGGTCTCTTTTTGGATTGCCAAAAGGATAAAGCTGTTCAAGATATACATTTTTAACACCAGTTTCTTCTCTCAACTCTCTCATAGCTCCTTCTTCAAGACTTTCATTCATTTGAACAAATCCTCCAGGAAGAGCCCATTTTCCTTTAAAAGGCATAACATCTCTTTTAACAAGAAGAACCTTTAAATCCCTATTAATGATACTAAAAATTACTATATCAGTTGTAACAGACGGCTGAGGATAATCTTTTAATGCCATCCTATAATTTTCAGAAAAATTAAGCATAATCAAAAATATCTCCACTTTCACAACTAGTTTTTTTCCAAGGAATTCCAAGAATTTTTCCTCTTAAAACACAACATCCCTCAATATCATCTAATGCTTTAAATTCATACCAGCATTCACTGCATGTTTTATGCCCCCACCAATCATAAACAACACAATTATCTAAATTAAATTTATGCTTCTCAGGAACATTTTCACACTGATAAATATCTGAATTATCAGGACAAGGAACCTCACCAACATCATTATAACAAACTTTAATAGGCATTATACAATGATCATAATTTAATTTTGAATTAACTACAAAACTTCTTTTTCCTCCAAGAGCAATCTTTTTATGAAAATCATAAGAAGTTGCCCAATTCTTAGACCAATCCTCTTCATTTCCAACTGTATCAACAAAATAATATTTATTATCTCCTGGAAATTTAACATAATTAAACATATGATAAATTCCATTAACACTCATGACTTCATCTTTAGAGTATCCTGCTTTTCTTAATAATGTAGTCAAGGCAATGGAGTATTCTTCGCAAGCTCCTGTTTTTAAAATATTTAAAGCAACATGCGCAGGAAAAGGGACTGTATTGCAGTAGTTTAAAGAAGCTTCGTCATCTGAGATCCATGCTGAATTTTTTATATTTGGATCACATTTTAAATCTTGAGCAAATGAATTAAATTTTTCAATAGGATCTTTTCCTGAATTGCATTGTCCAAAATATTGAGGATCATCACAAATAAAAGGATTTTTATTGCAACATGCAGTAGGAGTAAAATACCCTTGCATAAATTCTGCTCTTTTGCCTAATCCTTCAATAAGAAAAATTCCTTTGCATTTTTTAAATTTCTGCTCATTATTCAAACCTTGATAAATTGATTTTGAATATTCTATAGAATTATCTAATGAACAAAAATCTTCTGCTTCTATAACATATTTATCCAAATCAGGATTAGCAACCTCAAAAATTGAACAAGAAGAAATTAAAGTACCATAAACATTTACAGAATTTCCCTCATTAGTTGGCCAGTAAGAATGACAAATTGTGTCTCCGCAAGCATTATATCTTGAAACGCAAGAGGAAATATTATAAATATTATAACTGCAGATATTTTCAGCTTCAAGACCTTCAAAAATTCTTAATATCATAATTAAATTATCACTTGCAGATAAATTAAAAGGACAATTTTCACCATCCCATCTTTTACTTCCTCTATAATAAATCCAATACTGCCCTGGAGGAATATTAAAAAAAACAGAAGAATTTTCATCTGTAAGATTAATATAATAAATCATATCTGGAGAATCTTTAAAATATAATGTTACTGCTGCTCCTCCTCCAAGCAGATTACTGTTTCCATCTTTGACAATTACTTTTAAACTTACATTTTCATTCTCCCCCCCTTGAATGCAAGCCCCGTCTTCACAGCCATTTTCACAATTAAATCTTTTAACATCTAAATTTGAACCATTGCAATAACTTTCAAATAATCCATTTGGAAATTCACCATCTGAAAAACAATGATCTGTAAATTTTCTGAGCAAATTTCCATTTTGATAAACTGTTGCAGTTCCTTTTTTATAATAATTAATTCCTCCATCTGTATCTATGCATGTTTGAGTTTGATTTTCTGTTTTAGAAATACAAGCACCATTTTGACATCCTAAAGAACCACAATAATGAACATGAGAAAAAATATCAGTATCTAAATCACAAATTCCATCATTACTATCATTATTTTCAATGTAATATTCAACCACACTATAATTACTTGAACAATAATCAGTTTTGCAATTATCATCTATGCATGCAGTTCCTTTTTTATAATAATCTAATCCTTTATCAGTTTCTGAGCATGTTTGAGTTTGGTTTTCTGTTTTAGAAACACAAGCCCCGTCCTCACATTTATAATCACAATCATGCTTTTTATAAAAAATATCA
>CAZBJC010000061.1:0-2702 GCA_964492145.1 Candidatus Woesearchaeota archaeon | reverse complement strand
TGGAAAAAGAAAAGACAGATGCGTTGGAAATGGCAGCGTAAAAGACTTAGAAAAGAGAAAAGAAAAAGAAAAATAAGAAGAAGTAGAAGCTAAATCTAGAATATAAGCCTTTATTATCATAATCTTTATAAGTTATTTAAAAGATACTTTATTATGGTATCAAAGATATGGACTGAAGAATATCGCCCTTCTAAGTTTAATGAAGTTGTCGGACAAGATGAAATTGTCCAAAGAATAGAATCTCTAACTAACTCAATGAATATTCCTCATTTATTATTTGCTGGCCCAGCAGGGACAGGAAAATCAACTCTTGCATTAATAATTGTAAAAGAGCTTTTCGGAGAGAATTGGAAAGACAGCTATTTAGAATTAAATGCCTCTGATGAAAGAGGGATTAATATAGTAAGAGAAAAAGTTAAGAATTTTGCAAGAACAAAATCTTTAGGAAATGTTCCTTTTAAAATAATTTTTCTGGATGAAGCTGATGCCTTAACTCCTGAAGCTCAGCAAGCTTTAAGAAGAACAATGGAGAACTACTCTGCTACATGCAGATTTATTTTATCTTGCAATTATTCAAGCAAAATTATTGACCCTATTCAGTCAAGATGTGCAATTTTTAGATTTAAACTTTTAGAAAAAAAAGACATTGAAAAAATAATGAAAAAAATAGCAGAACGAGAGAATTTAACAATCACACCAGGAGCAATAGAAATTCTTTATGAGGGAAGTGAAGGAGACTGCAGAAGAAGTATTAATCTTTTACAATCAACCTCATCAATCTCTCCTTCAATAACAGAGGAATTAGTTTCAACTGTTATTTCAAATGCTCGTCCAAAAGATATTAAAATTGTTTTAGATTATGCTTTAGCAGGAGACTTTCAAAAATCAAGAGAAAAACTTTTAGATGTAATGCTTAAAGAAAGCATATCTGGGCAAGATGTTGTTAAAGCGATTCAAAAAGAAATCTGGAATCTTCCAATAGAACCAGAAATTAAAGTAAAATTAACAGAAAAAACAGGTGAAGCAGAGTTTAGAATTGTTGAAGGTTCTGACCCTTTTATTCAACTTCAAGCTCTTTTAGCAAGTTTTGTTTTAGCAGGATTAGGAAAAGAGTAAAATGAAAATTTTTATTGCATGTAGCAAGTATTTTTATCATAGAATTCCTGAGATAAAAAAAGAACTAGAAAATCAAGGACATAAAATCTCTCTCCCAAATAGTTATAATGAACCTTTTAAAGAAGATAAATTAAAAGGGACTCCAGAGCATGTGAAATGGAAATCTCAAATGATGAAAAAAGATAAAAAAAACATTGCTCCAAATGATGCAATCTTAGTTTTAAATTTTGAAAAGAAAGGAATCCCAAATTACATTGGAGGAGCTACTTTTTTAGAGATTTACAAAGCTTGGGAATTAGAAAAAAAGATTTTTATTTTTAATAATTTCCCAAAATGTTCTTTTACAGATGAACTAAAAGGCTTTAATCCAACAATATTAAATGGCAATTTAGGATTATTAAAATGAATCCATGGGTTGAAAAATATAGACCAAAGAAATTCTCAGAAATTAAAGGACAAGATTTAGCAATCGCAAAAGTAAAAAAATTCATAGAAAATTTTTACCTTCATAAATTATTATCAAGAACAAAAAAAGCCTTAATTCTCCATGGTCCTCCTGGAACAGGCAAAACTACAATTGCTCATGTCATTGCAAATGAAACAAATTCAGAAATTTTTGAATTAAATGCATCTGACTTAAGAAATAAAACAAAACTTCAAGAAGTATTAAAACCTGCCATGGAGCAAAAATCTCTTACAAAAAAAAATAAAATAATTTTAGTAGATGAAGCTGATGGAATATCCTCAATAGACAGAGGGGGCTTATCTGAATTAATTTCTCTAATCAGTAATACAACTTATCCAGTAATTATCACTGCAAATGATATTTGGAATAGAAAATTAAGTCCTTTAAGGCAAAAATCTGAATTAGTTCAATTAAAAGATGTAGAATATAAAACAATAAAAGAGATTTTATTTAATATATTAAGAAAAGAAAAATTATTCTTAAACAATAATATAATAACAAGCATTGCAGTAAGAACAAAAGGCGATATAAGAGCTGCTATTAATGACTTGCAAAGTGTCTCAAGAATGAAAGACCCTTCTATTATTGAATTCCATGAAAGAAATAAAGAAGTTGATATCTTTAATGCTCTCAAAATGATTTTTAAAGGAAAACCAAATAAAAATTCTTTGAAAATTTTTGATTCAGTCAATATGCCTATGGATGAGATTATTTTATGGGTTGAAGAAAATATTCCAGCAGAATATCAAGGAGAAGAACTGGCAAGAGCATATGATTTACTAAGCAAAACAGATATTTTTAAGGGAAGAATTTACAAACAACAATACTGGAGATTTTTAGTTTATGAAAATGCTTTCTTAAGTTTTGGAATTTCCTCTGCAAAAAAAGAAACAAAGACAGGATTTACAAGCTATAAAAAACCAACAAGAATTTTAAAAATCTGGTTGAACAATCAAAGAACCTCAAAAAAGAAATCAATAGCAAAAAAATACGCACAATATGTTCATGTAGGTGAAAAAAGAGCTTTAAGAGAATACCCTATTATAAAAAACATAATAAAATCAAATACAAAGATTCAAGAAGAATTAAAATTAGATGAAGATGAATTAGCTTATTTAAA
>CAZBJC010000060.1:0-2745 GCA_964492145.1 Candidatus Woesearchaeota archaeon | reverse complement strand
AATTTCTCCGAAATCCTTATAAACCCTTTTTCTCAAATAATTATATCTTTCTAAGAGATTATGTCTTAGATGGAGCTAAATAAGATGATATTTATTATTAAAGTAACAACAAATAAAGAAGAAAGAGCAGTAGATATGATTGCAGACAAAGCTAAAAAGAAAAATCTTAATGTCTATTCTGTTTCTCGTCCTCATGGACTTAGAGGTTATATTCTTTTAGAAGCTGAAGATAGAGATTCTGCTGAAGAAGCAGTTTTTAATCTTCCTTATATAAAAGGGATAATTGGAAGAACAATTTCTTATGATGAAATTAAAGGAATGGTAGAGCCTTCTGCCAGCACTGTTACAATTAAAGAGGGAGATATGGTTGAGATAATTGGTTCAAGTTTTAAAGGTGAAAAAGCAAAAGTTTTAAGAATAGACAAGCAAAAAGAAGAAGTTGTAGTAAGCTTGCTTGGTGCTGTTGTGCCATTGCCTGTTACTGTTAAGATTGATAATGTTAAAGTCATAAGAAGAGATGAAGGAGAAGAAGAATAAAATGCAAATAAAATTACTTGTTGAAGGAGGAGCAATGCAGCCTGGTCCTGCACTAAGTCAAAAACTTGGTCCAGCAGGAATAAATATAGGAGATGTTATTTCAAAAGTTAATGATGCTACAAAAGATTTTAAAGGATTAAAAGTGCCAGTTGAATTAGATGTTGACATGAATACAAAAGAATTCAATATTCAAGTTTTTTCTCCACCTACTTCAGAATTATTA
This sequence comes from Candidatus Woesearchaeota archaeon, assembly GCA_964492145.1. GTDB lineage: Archaea > Nanobdellota > Nanobdellia > Pacearchaeales > GW2011-AR1 > WJLC01. The sequence goes on along the minus strand of CAZBJC010000060.1, from coordinate 1,985 downwards.
AAAAAAGAGCTTAAATTAGAAAAAGCTTCAGGGCTTCAGAAAAAAATGCAAGTTGGAAATCTCTCTGTTGAACAGATTATTTCAATAGCAAAACAAAAGTCTTCTAATCTTCTTGCTAAAGATTTAAAATCTGCAGTTAAATCTATTGTTGGAACTTGTGTAAGTCTTGGAATTTTAATAGAAAATCAACCTGCTGTTGATTTTGAAAAAGAAATTGATAGTGGCAAATATGACAAAGAAATCAATGAAGAAAAAACAAAAACATCTCCAGAAAAAAGAGCCGAATTAGATAAATATTTCCAAGAGCTTCAATCCAAACAAAAGAAAATAATAGAACAAGAAGAGGCTGCTAAAGCTGCTGAAGCTGAGGCTGCTGAAACTCCTGCCGAAGGAGAGGCAAAGCCTGAGGAAGAAAAAGCTCCTGAAGCCAGTCCTGAAGCAGAAAAGAAATAGTTTTATAAATTCTCTAATTATTTTTCTATTAAGGGGTTGTAGTATAGCCTGGTTAGTATTCCAGGTTTGGGACCTGGTGACCGCGGTTCGAATCCGCGCAACCCCATTCTCAAAACAGAATAATTTAAAAAGCAATTTCCTTAATTATTTATATGCCTACAAAAACTAAAAAAGCAAAAGCTTCAGGGAGATTTGGAGCAAGGTATGGAAAAACAGTCAGAAGCAGATTAAATAAAGTTGAAGACAAGCAAAGAAAAAAACAAAAATGCCCTTTTTGTGGCAAAATAGGAATTAAAAGAATATCTAAAGGCATTTGGAAATGCCCAAGATGCAATAAGAAATTTGCATCAGATACTTTTTATATAGGAGAATAAAATGCCGTCGTATAAATGTTTTAAATGTGGAAAGAAGATTACAGACACTAACCTTGATAAAAGATTTGTCTGTCCTTATTGTGGAAGCAAAATTTTTTATAAACCACGAAACAAAATTAAAAAAATTAAAGCAATTTAAATGGAATCAAATAAAATTCAAGAAATGCAAATCTTAGAGCAAAATTTGCAAAATCTTCTCTTGCAGAAGCAGGCTTTTCAAATGGAATTGTCTGAGACAAGTTCTGCTTTAAATGAAATAGAAAAATCAAAAGACGATGTTTTTAAAATTATAGGGCAATTAATGATAAAAACACAAAAATCAAAAGTAAAATCAGAATTAGAAAATAAAAAAAAGATTATTGAAATGAGATTAAAAACAATAGAAAAACAAGAATCTTCATTGTCTAAAAAAGTAGAAGAATTAAGAGGAGAAGTCATGAATTCTCTCGGTAAAAATAAAAAATAAGTTTTTTCTTAAAATATACAACAAAATTACGAAATCTTTATAAACATAATGCGATTAAATTTAATATGGTTTTTGAAAAGATAAAAAGAGCACTTTCAGATTCATTTAGAGGAGAATCTTTAGATGAGGATTATGTTGAAATTGACTTGGAGCAAGAAGAAAAACAAAATAAAGTTTTAGTTAAGGTTTTTGTTTTAAAACAATATGAAGATGTTAATGATATTCTTAATTCTTTAAGAGAAGGATACACTATTGCAGTTATTGACTTTAAAATCTTAAAACAAAAAGATCCTATAGAACTTAAAAGAGCAGTTTCTAAAATCAAAAAGACAGTTGATGCTCTTGAAGGGAATATTGCAGGACATGAAAACATTGTAATTGTTACTCCTTCTTTTGCCAAGATTGAAAAAGAAGTAAGCCCTCAAAAAAAAGATTCTGAAGAAAAATTTTATTAATTCTGGCTTTGGTGAAACCATTGTTTAAGTTATAACTAATATAATAAGACTAATAATTTAAATCCAGTTTCACAAGGACTTTCTGATAATAAATTCTTAAGGCGAATAATCTGATGAAATTGATTATGAGTTATCAATTATTGAGCAACTTGCTGCTAAAGCTAAAGAAAAAAGAATAATTGTTAAGTTTCACCAAAGCATTAATTCTAAAAGATTATAAACTTTAATTATTCTTAA
>CAZBJC010000059.1:0-2829 GCA_964492145.1 Candidatus Woesearchaeota archaeon | reverse complement strand
AAGAAAAACAGGTGTAACTCAAGTTTATAATGTAGGAGTTGCTGGGGATTTTCTCATCTTTAATCTTTAGTCTGTATCTATCCTTTAGGAAAGAGAAATATTTAAAAACAAAAAAAATTCATAGAATTAACTAAATTTGGAGGAATTTTTAATGGAAGAAGATTTTGAAGAATTAGAAGAAGAGGATGATGACGAGATTTTAGATGATGAAGACGATGAAGAATAATCTCTTTAATTGTGGTTATTTTTATTTTATTAATATTTAAAAACAGTTCTTACTTTGTTTTTTTATGAGTGATTTTTTATGGCATAAAATTTCTGAAAAAGAAAGAGAAGAAATAAAAAAGCAAGCTAAAAAAATTATGGATTCTTTTTCTAAAAAACTTTTGAGTTTAGGAGAATTAAAAGAGAATTTTATTGAAAGAGATAAATCTGAAAGAGAAGAAGGCGAGAATGAAAAAGTTGGAATTGACAGAAAAATAATGTTTGAAAATGCTCCACATAAAAATAAAGACTTTATTATTGCTGAGAAGAAAAAATGGTAAAGGATTTAAATAAAATTAAAAAAGAGAATAAGAAAATAAATGCAATCTTGCAATTTAATGAAAATTTTGAAAAAGAATATAAAGAATCTTTAAAATCAAATGGAAAACTTAAAGGAAAAGTAATTGCAGTTAAAGCAAATATTAATGTAAAGGGATTTAATTCTAATTGTGCTTCAAAAGTTTTAGAGAATTATAAATCTCCTTATGATGCAAGTGTAATTAAAAAAATTAAAGATGAAGGAGGAGTAATTTTAGGAATTGCAAATATGGATGAATTTGCTTGTGGAGGAAGTGGAGAAACTTCTGCTTTTGGAGCTTGTCAAAATCCTTCTGCAAAGGGTTTTATTCCAGGCGGTTCAAGTTCAGGAAGTGCTGCAAGTGTTGCTGCAGATTTTTGCGATATTGCTTTGGGGAGTGATACAGGCGGGAGTATTAGAAATCCTGCTTCACACTGCGGGGTTGTAGGAGTCAAACCAACTTATTCAAGTGTTTCAAGATATGGCTTAATAGATTTAAGCATGAGTTTAGATCAGATAGGACCTTTGGCTAAGAATGTCTCAGATGCTGCTTTGCTTTTAAGTGTAATTCAAGAAAAAGATGAAAAAGATTCAATTAGCCAGAATTCAAAAAAAATTAATTTAAAAAAAATTCAAGAAATTCCTAAAAATTTAAAAATTGGCATTCTTGATTTTGAAATTCAAGATAAAAAAATTCAAGAATTGATTAATGAAAAAATAAGAAAAGCTGCTGAAAAATATAATTGGAAAGTTCAAAAAATAAAAATTAATCATATAGATTTAGCAATTGAAACTTATTATCCTCTGGTTTATGTTGAATTCTTTTCTGGAACAAGAAGATTTGATGGAAGAAGATATGGAAAGAAAATTGAAGATGTAGCAGGCTCTGAAGTTTTAAGAAGAATTTTTGGGGGAAGTGAAATAACTAAGGCAGAGTATCAGGGGCGATACTATAATTTAGCATTAAAGACTAAAAAAATTATTGAAGAAGAATTTGAAAAAGCATTTAAAAAAGTTGATTGTATTATTTCACCTACTGTTCCAAGATTGCCTCATAAAATTGGAAAAAAGATTTCAGTAGAAGAAATGTATAGTTATGATGCATTAACAATTCCAAGTAATCTAGCAGGAAATTGTGCCTTGAGTTTGCCTGTTGGAAAAATTAATAAAATCCCTGTTGGCATGCAAATTATTTGCGATAAATTTAAGGATGAAAAACTTTTACAAATAGCTTGCAGTATAGAGAAGCTGTAAAAGTTTTTGTATTAATCCATCTCGAACACAGTCAGATGAACTAGACGAATTAATGCTTCAGATAGCTAGAAGTTTTGAAAAACTTAATCTAAATCTTTAAAAATAAAGTCCTTTTCTTTTTGATATGAGAATAAACAATATTGAGATTAAATGGCTTGGACATTCAGGTTTTTTAATTAAAAATTCATACAATATTTATATTGACCCTTATAATATCCGAGATGATTTGGAAAAAGCAGATTTTATTTTATTAACTCATAGTCATTATGACCACTGCAGTTTAGAAGATTTAAATAAAATTATTCAAGAAGGAACTAAGATTATATGCACTGCTGATTCTCAGAGTAAAATAACTCATTTTGATGTTCCAATTAAAATAGAAATTATTGAACCTAATAAGACTTTAGATTTTGGAGCATTAAAAATTTCTACTTTGCCGGCTTATAATATTGATAAAGATTTTCATCCAAAAGAATCAGGAGGAGTTGGATATGTTATTAAAATAAATAATCTTGTGATTTATCATGCAGGGGATACAGATTTAATTCCTGAAATGCAGAAACTTACAGGGCATCAAGAAGAGGATTTTATTGCATTGCTTCCTGTTGGGGGGAGATTTACTATGACTGCTGAAGAAGCTGCTGATGCTGCTGCTTTAATTAAACCATCTTTAGCAATTCCTATGCATTATGGAAGTATTGTTGGAACTCCTGAAGATGCTGAAGAATTTGTTGAACTATGCAAAGAGCAGGGAATAAACGCCCAGATTTTAGATAAAGAATGAAAATCGGAATTATTGGACCAAGTAAATTAGATAATTCCAAAAAAAATATTATTTTAGAAATTGTTAAGAAATTAATAAAACATGATATTTATTTAGTTTCTGATAAAGGAAGTGTTTCTGAATTTTTTGCTCAAGAGTATCTCAAAGCTGGAGGAAAAAAACTTTATGAAGTTGTTCCTTTAAAGGATAATGAATTTGGGTATGATTGGATAAATTTAAAATTAGGCAA
>CAZBJC010000058.1:0-2846 GCA_964492145.1 Candidatus Woesearchaeota archaeon | reverse complement strand
ACAACTTTAGATGGAAAAATAAGAATTATTCCTTTGTATCATCCTGCTGTTGCAATTTATAATCCAAATATGAAAGAAATATTAAAGAAAGATTTTAATATCTTAAGAAAATTAATAGAAAATGAAAAAGACAATTGAAGGCGAAATATTTCATGAAATTGAGGAATTTGGAGGAGAAAAATATGAGCATATTGGGTTTAGAGACAAAGAAGGAAAATTTGGAGATATGTTAGAAGAGTTTGTTCCAGAAATTGGAATGAAAAAAAAGGCAAAGTTAACAATAGAGGTCAAAGATTCAGAATCTAATAATTAATTGCTTCTCTTTCTTGTTTATCTTTGTGCTCTTTTTTTAGAACTTGAGTTATATCTTTTGGAGATGCTACTCCTTCTATATTAAGAGTTTCATACATAGAAGATGCCATTTCTCTTTTTTCAACTTGTCTCATTAATCCTAGAACTCTATCTAAAACATGCTCTCTTTGCTCTTCACTTTCATATGCTCCTTTACGAAATAAAGCATTTTGTAGTTTTCTATAAACAGGGTCATTTAATTCTGCTAAGATTGTTTTATTCTGTGAGTTAGCTAATCTTAGTTCTATATCTGATAAGGACTTTAATTTTAAATAATTTCTTAGAATTCCTCTTGCTGTTTCTAATCTTTGTCTTGATTTTTCAGGATTTTTTCTAACATTTCTTATCTGTTTTTTTATGTATTCATCAAATTTTCTTTCTATATTTGTCATTTTGTAGGAAGTAATTAAAGAAAAAAGTGTTTAAAAAGTTTTCTGTAAAAACTGTTTTTATTAAGAAGATTTAAATAATTCTGTTAGTATATAAAATTTTATGGTTAAAAAGAAAAATAAAAACTCTGGATTGAAAACTTTTGGGAAAGCAGTTTGGTTTTTAGCTAAAACTCCTTATTATTTAGGAAAAGGAATTTATTCTTTAAGCAAATACACTGGAAAGAAAATTAAAGAAACTTCTAAGAAAAGAAAGATAAAGAAGAAAAGAGAGTCAATGATTCCAATTTATGAAGATTTTAAAATAATTCATACAAAGCAGGGAGACTATCTTGAGTTTGAAAACAGAGTTAATAAATCTGATTCAAAGATTGGAGTTATTCTTGGGGCTCGAGGGAGTGGAAAAACTGCATTTGGAATGAAATTTTTAGAGAATAGTTATGCAAAATACAAGAAAAATTGTTATGCAATTGGTTTTAATTCTAATGAGCTTCCAGAATGGATAAGAGTTATTGAGAATATTGACGACTTAGGCAACAATGCATTAGTATTAATAGATGAAGGAGGGGTTTTATTTAATTCAAGAGATTCAATGAGCAATGCAAATAAACTACTCAGTGATTTAATTTTAATTGCAAGACATAAAAACCTTAGTATTTTATTTATTTCTCAAAATTCTTCTAATTTAGACATTAATATTTTAAGACAAGCAGATTTTTTAGTTTTAAAACCTTCTTCACTACTTCAAAGAAATTTTGAAAGAAAAATTATTCAAAAAATTTATGAAAATGCAGAAGAGGATTTTAAAAAATTTAGAGATAAACAAGGAATCACTCATATTTATGCAGAGGAATTTAATGGATTTGTTTCAAATCCTTTGCCTTCATTTTGGCGAACAGAGATAAGCAAATCTTTTCGATAGTGTTTAATTGCAAAAAAGTTTATAAAGTGATTTTAATTATTTACATTTATTAAAAGATGGTGTCAAAAAAATTACTTGCTGTTTTATTAGGATTATTTTTAGTTGGAGTTGTGAGTGCATGGGGTGTTGAGATAACAAGCCCTGTTCAAGATGCTCAATATGGAGAAATTGTTAATAATATAACTTGGAATTTAAATGGAATTAATCAAAATAATTTAAGTTCTTGCTGGTATAATTTAAATGGAGGTTCAAATCTTTCTTTTAATTGTGATGATTTTTATTTGACTCAAAATATTTCTTCTATTGAAGGGAATAATACTTGGAAAATTTTTGCAAAAGATATTAATAATATAACAGAATCTGATGAAGTTGACTTTTGGGTAGATAGTATTTATCCAAATATTACAATTAATATCCCAACTGAACCAGATTACTTTTCTAATCCAGTAATTCCTTTTAATGTTGATATTTATGAATTAAATCCAAAAGATGTTGTATATTTTAGTGTTTGGAAATTAAATGCTCCTTTTCCGTCTTGGAGCTGGGCTCCTGAATTAAATTCTGGTTTAAATAATATTATTAACTCTACAAATCCTATGTCCTCAGAAGGATTATATAGTTTTAATGTAAGTGTTAGTGATGTTATGGAGCATACTTCAGAAAAAGGGAGATGGGTTTATGTAGATATGACATCTCCATATTATTCAAATCCTCAAAATCAATCAGACAATATTTATGCTCCTGGAAAAAGTTATTCATTTAATATAACATGGCAAGATGCAACTTCAGGAATTGATAATGTTAGTTTTATTCTTGATGGAAATTCATATTCTGTTTCAAGTTTAGGAGGAGATGTTTATTCTGTTGTGGTTAATGATTTAAGTGCAGGCAATCATATTTATTCTTGGAATGCGTCAGATAAAGCAGGAAATCCAAATTCAACAGGAAACTTAAATTATTATGTTGAAAAAGCAACTCCTCTATTAAATTTAAATGCAAATTCATGGAATATTAATTATACAGAGGAATCAAATGTTTCTGGGATTAATTGTCCAAATCAATTAACATGTAATCTTTATAGAAATAACACATTAGTTTCAATTCCAGATACTAAAGTCCTTGGAGCAAGTAATTATTTGTATATTTATAACACTTCAGGAAATCAAAATTATACTTCTGCAAGT
>CAZBJC010000057.1:0-2876 GCA_964492145.1 Candidatus Woesearchaeota archaeon | reverse complement strand
TGTTAGTTGGAATGGTTGTTGTTTTAGGATTAATAATTTTTTTATGGATGAAATCGTTTACAAAAGAAACAATTACAAAATTTGGAGGAGAAAACATTGAACTTGTATGCAATGATGTTAATCTTATTATAAGCAGAGTAGGAGACCAATTAACAATTTCAAACAATGGGAATGTTCCTGTTTATGATGTTCAAATAAATTTTAAAGAATCTGGAAGCCACAATTCAACAAACGCAAGGGATTTTTTTTCAAATTGGCCTTCATCAGGATTAGATAATGGTGGTATTTTTTCTGGAAATGACTCAGCAATAGAATCAGCAGAGAGCCTAATTATTACTCCTATTTTAATTGGTTCATCTGAAAGTGGAAGCGAGAAAATATATGTCTGTAATGAAAAAAGAAATGGAGAAAGTGTTTCATGAATAAAAAAGCTATTTCAGGCATTGTTGCAAGTGTTATTTTAATTGCTTTAGTAATTGCAAGTGTTGGAATAGTATGGAAAGTTGTTCAAGGGATGATTTCAAGCAAGCTTGAAGAATCTAGTTCTTGTTTTGATGTTGCAGACAAAGTGAGTTTAGGTGAATACACTTGTTTTAATAGCAGTGGAAAAGAAATTCTTTTTGAAATAGATGTTGGAGATATAAATTTAGATAAAGTTGTTGTTTTAGTGTCAGGTCAAGGAACAACAAAAAGTTATACAATAACTAATGAAGAGCAAGACATAGGATTGCTGAGTTATCCTAATAAAAACAATCTTGTTAAACTTCCTGGAAAAAATGCAGGATTAACTTATATCATAGAAAATTCTGAAACAAAACCAGATGTAATAAAAATCTCTCCAGTTATTGGAAATAATCAATGCAGTGTTTCTGATTCTATAACTGAAATTGGAAGCTGTTCTTTAATTTAAAGAAAAACAATTATAAACTAAATTCTATTATATTTTTATAGGTGAAAATGAAAAATAAAAGAGGGCAGATTTGGGTTGAGACAGTTGTGTATACTTTAATTGCATTTGCTTTAATTGCAGCAGTCTTATCATTTGTCAAACCAAAAATACAAGAGCTTCAAGATAAAGCAATTATTGAGCAATCAATAAGCATGCTAAAAGACATTGATTCTACAGTAATTGAGATAATTCAAGGCGGAGCTGGAAACAAAAGAAAATTAGAAGTCGGAATCAAGAAAGGAGATTTAATTTTTGATGGAGAAAATAATGCTATTATCTTTAAAATAGAGAGCAATTATCTTTATAGTGAAATTGGAAAAGAAATTGTTGATGGGAATTTAATTATTAAAACATTAAAAAAAGGAGAAAAAAATTTAGTAATTTTAAACAGAACTTATCAAGATTATAATTTAACCTTTAAAGGAGAAGAAGAAACAAAAACATTAAGCAAGGCTTCAACATCTTATAATATTTTTTTAACTAATAAAGGTAAAATAAATAATAAATGGAATATTGATGTGGAGTTAGGATGACAGACATAGAAAAATTCCCAAAAGTTGAAATTGATTTTAATCCAAAAATTCCGCCATTAAAAAGAATTGCAGATAAAACAAAAATAAATATAAGATATAGTTTAATCTCTCCTTTTGCATTTGCTCATATTCACTGGGATGCAAAAAACTTTGAAGTTGTTTATGAAATTGAAGAGCCTGCTTTAAATGAACAAGAAGAAAAAAACAAAGAGGAGATAATTTCTGCTATGAGTGAGATAATTAATTTTGACAGAGTTGTTGATAAAAAAAGAAGCTCTTTAATGGATTATCTTGATAAAATGTTTAGAATTTTGGCTATTGAGCTTGGAATGAATCTTTCTTATGAAAGTTATAAAAAAATATTTTATTATATTGTGAGGGATTTTATTGGGTTTAATGAAATTGAACCTTTATTAAGAGATTATTTTATTGAAGATATTGAATGCAATGGGGCAAATTATCCTGTTTATGTTGTTCATAGAATTTATAGAAATCTAAGAACTAATTTAATTTTTAAAGATTTAGAGAGATTAAAAAATTTTGTTGAAAAACTCGCTCAAAGAAGCGGAAGATATATTTCTTATTCTGATCCTATTTTAGATGCAAGTTTGCCTGATGGAAGCAGGGTAAATGCGACTTATACAAAAGATATAACAAGTAGAGGCCCGACATTCACAATTAGAAAATTCACAAAAACCCCTTGGACTCCTCCTCAATTACTAGAGTTTAATACTTTAAGTCCAGAAATAATGGCATATTTTTGGCTATTGATTCAGTATGGAATGAATATATTAATTGCAGGAGGAACTTCATCAGGTAAAACTACTTTGCTTAATGCTCTTGCATTTTTTATTCCTCCAGAAAAAAGAGTTGTAAGTATTGAAGACACAAGAGAAATAAATCTTCCTAGAGAAAATTGGCTGCCAAGTGTTGTAAGAACATCAACAGGAGTAGGAGGTGTTGGAGAGATAGATTTATTCACATTACTAAGGAGCTCTTTTAGGCAGAATCCAGATTATGTTATTGTTGGAGAAGTAAGAGGAAAAGAAGCTTATGTTTTATTTCAAGGAATGGCATCAGGACATTCTTCACTTGGAACTATTCATGCCGAGTCAGTTGATACAGTAATAAAAAGATTAGAAAGCCCACCAATTAATTTATCGCCAACTTTAATGAATGTTTTAGATTGTGTGGCAGTCATGACTCATGCAAATGTAAAAGGACAAGAAACAAGAAAATTAAGAGAAGTTGTTGAGATTTTAAATGTAAGTGATACTGGGATTGCATTAACAAACAAACCTTTTTTCTGGAATGCTTTAGAAGACCAATTTTATTATAAAGAAAATAATAGAATTTTTGATAAAATTGCAATAAGAAATGGATTAAGAAAGGAA
>CAZBJC010000056.1:0-3052 GCA_964492145.1 Candidatus Woesearchaeota archaeon | reverse complement strand
TTATTGTTATTCTTAATGCTTCAATTGGATTTTTTCAGCAATATAAAGCAGAAAAGGCAATCATAGGATTAAGAAATCTTTTAGTTCCAACTTCAATAGTAATTAGAGACTGGAAACATAAAAGAATTCCTTCAACAGAAATTGTCCCAGGAGATATATTAGTTCTTGAATCAGGAAGCAATATTAATGCTGACTGCAGGATATTAGAATCTTCAAATCTTCAAACCAATGAGTCTTCTTTAACCGGTGAAAGTCTTCCTGTGAATAAATTCGATAAAAAACTTGCTTTAAAAACAGAATTAGCAGAGAGGTTAAACATGCTTTATATGGGAACAAGAGTTGTCAGAGGTTCTGCAAAAGCTGTTGTTGTTGAAACTAATATGGAAACTGAATTTGGTAAAATTGCTTCTCAGCTTCAGGAAATTCAGATTCAAAAAACCCCTATGCAAAAAAGACTAGATGTTTTTTCAAAACAATTAGGATTTATTATTTTAGGATTAGTTTCTCTAATTATGTTCTTGGGTCTTCTTGAACAATTTGATAAATCAGAAATGTTTATGACTGCTGTAGCTTTGGCAGTTGGTTCAATTCCAGAAGGGCTTCCTGCTGTTTTAGCAATCTCTTTTGCCATTTCTTCTATTTTTATGTCTAAAAAAAATGTCATTATCAGAAAGCTTCCTGCTGTCGAAAGTCTTGGAAGTGTAACAGTTATATGCTCTGATAAGACAGGAACATTAACAGAAGAAAAAATTTATGTTCAGAAAATTTTCTCTAATGGAAAGATGTATTCTAAAAAAGAAAATAATATCCTTCATAATAAGACCAAAATAATTCTCAAAAAAAATAAAGAGTTATCTCAATTAATAAAAACAAGTTTATTATGCAATAATGCTCGTTTTGAAAAACTTGAATCTGGAGATTACTCTTTTTTAGGCGACCCTACTGAGGAATCTTTAATTAGAATGGCTCTTGATTTAAAAATAAGCAAAAAAGAACTTACAGAAAAAGAGCCAAGAATTGAAGAATTTGAATTTGACTCTAAAAGAAAAATGATGTCTATTTTAAGAGATTCAGGAAAAATCAATACCCTTTACTCAAAAGGTGCTCCAGAAAAAATTTTAGAGAAAAGTTCTTTTGAATTAGTCAATGGGCAGATAAAACCCTTAAATAAAAAAAGAAAAATTCTATTAAAAAAACAATCTGAAAAAATGGAAGATAAAGCTTTAAGAGTTTTGGGATTTGCTTATAAAACTTTTTCTAAGAAATCTAAACCTGAAGAAAAAGGATTAATTTTTTTAGGTTTTATTGGAATGATAGACCCTCCAAGAAAAGAAGTTAAAGATGCAATTAGATTAACAATTGAAGCTGGAATAAAAGTAAAAATTATAACAGGAGATTCTGCACTTACAGCAAAGGCAATCGCAAACCAAGTCGGTATAAAAGGCGAAATTATGACAGGAGGTGAATTAGAAAAAATTTCTGAAAAAGATTTAGAAAAAAGAATAGACAAAATTTCTATTTTTGCAAGAATCACCCCCCAGCAAAAATTAAAGATAACAACTGTTCTTCAAAAAAAAGGTGAGACTGTTGCAATGACAGGTGATGGAATTAATGATGTTCTTGCTTTAAAGGCTGCAGATATTGGAATTGCCATGGGAAAAAGAGGTACAGATGTTGCAAGAGATACGGCAGATGTTATTTTAGTCGACGATAATTTTGCATCAATTGTTTTTGGAGTAAAAGAAGGACGAAAGACTTATGATAATATTAAAAAATTTACAAAATATATGCTTGCTGTAAATTTTGATACTATGCTTTTGATAGCTTTCTCTTTAATTATGAGATTTCCTCTTCCTTTAATTCCTCTTCAAATCTTATGGATGAATCTAATCACTGATTCTTTTCCTGCTTTAACAATGGTTTTTGAAAAAGGAGATGATATTATGAAAACAAAACCAAGAAAAGAAAAAAGTTTATTGACCGGAATCTGGAAGTTTATTTTAATAGGAGGTTTAGTTAATTTTCTTGCATGTTTAATTGTTTATTTAGTTGGTTATTATGACAATCTCCCAATAAATCAAATAAGAGCAATGGTTCTTACAACTGGAATTTTATTTGAATTATTTTTCATATATACTTGCAGAAGTAAAAAACCTTTGTTAGAGATAGGAATTTTTTCAAATAAATGGCTTAATTACTCAATTGTCTTTTCATTAATTGCCCAGTTTATTTTGCTTTATACACCCCTTGCAAATATATTTGGAGTTACTGCTTTATCTTTTTATGAATGGTTATTTATATTTCCTTTTGCTTTATCAGGATTGATTATTTTTGAATTAGCAAAATATATTAGACTTAAATCAAAGTGATTAGCCAAACAAGAATTAGCCCTATTCCAGCTCCAAATAAACATCCTGCCATTTTTCCTAACATGCTTGACAAAGAAGTTCTTAGATTATCAATTTTAAATCTTCTTTGATGTTCTGCAACATAACCTTCAAACAATCCTCCTATTCCATCTGTAATTGTATTCCCTGCAGCCCCACCAATTACTGCTCCTGGAATTCCTGCAAAACTTCCTCCTAAAACTGCAGCAAAAACTAAAACTCCATTATCAATAAAACCAAAAACCATATCTGGATAAACTGATTTTATTTTTATTTTAAAAATTCTTAAGAAAACTAGATTTATTATTCCTAATATTAAAAAAGCAGGGCCAATAAGTTTATTTTTTAAAACAAAATAAGCACTAACAGCAATAATTATTATTGAAAGAGTAATAAAACTGCTTAAGGCTTTGATAAAGTTATGGTCTGTAACCTTTTTCATAATTAAAAATAGAATATATTCTTTAAGAAACTTTTGGAAACAAATCAACAAGTAACAGAAGAATTCTTTATGTTTCTCATACTACTGAAGTTTTTTTGAATTAAATGAACCATCTTGAAAACTTCAAGTGAGGCTTTCGTTTGATTCAAACATTCAATAGCGAACGAATGAATTGCTTGAAAACTTCAAGTGAGGCTTTTAGTAGCTCTATGCTGAATTCGTC
>CAZBJC010000055.1:1613-3125 GCA_964492145.1 Candidatus Woesearchaeota archaeon | reverse complement strand
CGCATTTAATTAAGATGAGAAAAAAAGATGTTTTTCTTTTAACTTTTTTAGTTTTACTTTTATTCATAATAAATTATAGTCTTCTTAATACAGTTCTTATAAAATTTTTTAATGAAAAAGATAAAGGGATTGTAGAAAGAGTTATTGATGGAGACACCATTGTTGTTGATGGAGTTCATATTAGATTATTAGGTATAAATTCTCCTGAGAAAGGCGAAGAATATTCAAAAGAAGCAACAGGATATCTTAGAGATATTATCTTTAATAAGACAGTTTCTCTTGAATATGGAAAAAATAAAAAAGACAAATATGGAAGAACTCTTGCATATGTTTTTCTTAATAATGAGAATATTAATCTTAATTCAGTAAGAAATGGTTTTTCTAATTTTTATTTTCCTTCTGGAAAAGATAAGCATTATCTTGAATTTAAAAATGCTTGGGAAAAATGCTTAAAAGATAATAAAAATCTTTGTGAAAAATCTTTAGACAAATGTGCAGAATGCATTGAATTAGAAAAATTTGATTATAAAAAAGAGATTGTAAGTTTTAGAAATTTATGCTCATTTAATTGTGATTTAGAGGCATGGGAAATAAAAGATGAAGGAAGAAAAAAATTTATTTTTCCAAAAATAATTTTAAATGCTTCTAAAGAGATATCGATAATTACAGGCAATGGAAACGACAATGAAAATGTCTTATTCTGGAGAGGAAAAGAATATATTTGGACTAAAACAGGAGATACTCTTTTTTTAAGAGATAAAAATCATAGATTAGTCCTTTGGAAAACATACTAGATTACAATAATTCTTATAAAGAATTTTATCTTTAGAATTAAATGAAAGAGGCGAGAATAATTTTTGCAATTCTTTTTTTTATTTTATTTTTGAATGTTGTTTCTTCTTTAAAAGTCAATGTTATTTCTCCAAAAGAGGATAATAAAATTAAATTGAATAATTTTTGTGATGTTGACTGGAAATGTTCTGCATGGGGAGATTGTGTGAAGGGAACTAAAAAAAGAGTTTGTTTTGATAAAAATAATTGTGAATCTAAATATAATCAACCTTTAACAGAGACACTTTGCAAAGAGGAGAACTCCAAGGAGGTTATTGATTTTAAAGCAAGATTTTATATTTTTGGCTTTTTTGTAATAACTTTATTGATTATAATCTTAGTTTTATTTTTGATAAATAGTTAAGCTTATATATTGTTATTTCTCTGTACTTTTGTAGACTAGGTCAGCGGGTTAGCCCTCCGCTATTTGCAAACGGGCTTTATGGCAGACTACGAGCAGGGCGTGATGAGCTAGTCAGGAAGTCTTTATTCTGACGTTGAAGCTTTGTCTGCTTTGACTTTGTAGATGCTAACCGGGTCAGGCCTTGATCGGAGCAGCCCTAAACATTTATTAAAGTGCTTAGCAGGTTACAGAGCCGAGGAGGAATAAAGGGAGCTTTCTGATAAACTTTAAGCAAACTGCTCGGTCTACAATCTTTTAAGCAGTTTGTATTATGCTCA
>CAZBJC010000055.1:0-1513 GCA_964492145.1 Candidatus Woesearchaeota archaeon | reverse complement strand
TCATCTTTTCCTAATTGAACCAGATATTTCGCAGAAAGCAAACTGCTCGGTCTACAATCTTTTAAGCAGTTTGTATTATGCTCATCATCTTTTCCTAATTGAACCAGATATTTCGCAGAAAGCAAACTGCTCGGTCTACTTTGATTATAGTTTCAAGTATTATAAGCGAAGTAGCTAAGAATCTTTGATTTTTTGGTTCTACTTTGATTATAGTTTCAAGTATTATAAGCGAAGTAGCTAAGAATCTTTGATTTTTTGGTTCTACTTTGATTATAGTTTCAAGTATTATAAGCGAAGTAGCTAAAAATCTAAACATTAAGTTAATAAATTGATTTTTCTTATTTAAATTATGAAAAGAGGAAGTAATAAGGGGCAGTTTTATCTTGTTGCAGCAATGGTAATAATCTCTTTGATTGTTGGATTTGCCACAATTCAAAATTATACAAAAAAAAAGAGCATTAAAATATATGACATAAAAGACGAGCTTGGAATTGAAGGTGGAAAAGTTTTAGATTATGGAACTTTTTATTTAAATGATTCAGATATAACTGCTTTAGTTGAAAATTTTTCTAATGATTTTTTTAATTATGCAGGGACTGAAAACAGGACTTTTTATCTTGTTTTTGGAGATACAACAGGAGGGATTTATGTTATAAACAACACAGAGATAGAGACAGGAACAATTAGCACAGAAGTTGGAGGAACAAGACCTGGCATAACAAATACTATTTCAAAGATTAAAGCTACAAGAATTTCTCCTTCAAATGGCGAAGTCAAAGTTTCTGTAAATGGGGCAGAATATCCTTTTGAATTAAAAGAAGGAGAAAATTTTTATTTTATAATTTCAGAAGAAGTTGGAGGAGAACAGCATATTGTTACATCATAAAATGAAAAAAGGACTTAGTATTATGATAGGGTATGTTTTGTTAATAACATTTGCAATAATAATGGGGGGAATTGTTTACACTTGGATGAAATCTTATGTTCCAAGACAAACTATTGAATGCCCTGATGGAGTTTCAATTTTCATAAAAGATATTGAATGCGTTTCTGCAGATGGAAAATATAATTTAAAATTAAATTTAATGAATAATGGAAGATTTGGAATAAAAGGATTTTATATTAAATATTCAAAAGAGCAAGAGCAAGAAATTGCAACAGAGACTGTAAGTAATATTATTTCAGGAGGACAAATTTCAGGGGGGGTTGTTTTTTTTACTGGACAGGAAGATTTAGAACCTGGAGAGAATAATTCAATAAGTTTTGAATTAGAAAATAAACCTTATTTGATAGAAATTACTCCTATAAGATTTGAAACAATAAAAGGCAAGAATAGAAAATTAATATGCGGAGATGCAAAAATCAAAGAAGAAATTTATTGTGATTAAATTTAAATAGTAAAAAGAATATATTTTAAAATGAGAAAAAAAGGGGTTTCGCCTGTGATTGCAACTGTTTTGTTAGTTGGAATGGTTGTTGTTTTAGGATTAATAATTTTTTTATGGATGAAATC
>CAZBJC010000054.1:0-3138 GCA_964492145.1 Candidatus Woesearchaeota archaeon | reverse complement strand
GGGGTGACGCCCACGCCGGGAGTTGAACCCGGATTACAACCGCGACAGGGTTGTGTCATAGCCGCTAGACCACGTAGGCATTCTCGTGGGCTTTAACCAGAATCTCAAAGAGATGTTCTGAGTCTAGACCACGTAGGCATAGATTAATTATCAAAAATTAATTTTTAAATCTTGCTGTCAATTAAACTTAAATAGTATTTTTCATTTAAGGTTTTATGTTAAAAAGAGACTTTAAAAAGAGGTTAATCAATCTTATGACTATTTTCTTTATAATATTTATAATCCTTATTGCTATGTATTTTTACTCTATATTTAAAACAAAAATAAATATAGTCTATCTCTCATTAAACTCTCTAACAAATCAGACTCTTTTAACTCAGTTAAAACAAGAAATAGCAAAATTAAATTCAATTTATCTTTTTCAAATGCTTGTTTTTTTATGTGCAATCTCGTCTCTTTTAATGGGATTAAGATACACTGTTAAAATTTACTCAGTAGAGAGAAAAAATGCATTAATTGACTCTTTAACTCAAATATATAATAGAAAAGCAATAATGTTTGGATTAAAAAGAGAATTAAGAAAATCAGAGAGATACGGGCATCCTACAAGTGTAGCAATTCTTGATTTGGATTTTTTTAAAAAATACAATGACACAAATGGGCATATAGCGGGAGATAAACTTCTAAAAAGATTTTCAAGAATTATTAAAGAGAGTGCAAGAGAGTATGATATTTTTGGAAGATATGGGGGTGAAGAATTTATAATTATTTTTCCAGAAACAGGAATAAATGATGCAGTAAAAATTTGTGAAAGAATAAGAGAATCAATTGAAAAAACAAGATTTTATGGACAAGAAAAAATGCCTTTTGGGCGAGTAACTGTGAGCATAGGACTAGCAGAAACAAAAGGAAAAAAAAGAACAAAAAA
This sequence comes from Candidatus Woesearchaeota archaeon, assembly GCA_964492145.1. GTDB lineage: Archaea > Nanobdellota > Nanobdellia > Pacearchaeales > GW2011-AR1 > WJLC01. The sequence continues at coordinate 2,210 of CAZBJC010000054.1, read as the reverse complement.
AGAAACTTTAATTCATAATGCAGATTTAAATCTTTACAAAGCAAAAGAATCAGGCAGAAACAGGGTTATCTATTAAGAAATTATATCTTCCAATGTCTAAATAACCATAAAATACCCAGGTAATCTTCTTTTTTAGAATAATTCCCTTTAAACAAAATTGAATTCTCAAACAAAGATTTAACTGAGATTAATAAATTCCTAAAATACAATTTTGCAATATTTTCATTAATTATCTTTTTATATAAGCAAATAGCAAGATATTCATAATAGTTAAATAAGAGCGTATCATAGTCTAAGCTTAATTTTCTATTATTTTTTGTTAGCATTTCATCCTTATATTCACTTAATTTTATTCTTAATTCTCTTTCTTGTCTCACAACCTCATAAACATAATTAGAGCTATTAATGATTGAATTAAAAGATTAATATCCATAAGAGCGTCCCCATCCTTTTTTTGATTTTTTCACGCTCTTTTTTTTGATTTTTTCTTTTTAGGCTTGGTTTTTTTAACCATAATAAAAGATAATCTTTCCTTTATTTAAATTTTTTGAATAAGCTATAAATCGTAGATACAAAAAAATAAAGAGGAATTCCAATAACTGCTAAAAGAAATAAAAAAGCCTCTTCGCATTTAAACTTAAAAACCGCCATACAAAAAGCATAAATCATATTATGTAAAAATACAGCAATAATCCAAATCATTAATGCTATTGCAGTTTTTTTCCAAGAAAGAGTAAAAAATTCTTTGATTCTATTTTTTAATTTCAATCTTTTTCATTCCTCCCATATAAAGTTGCAAAGCTTTTGGAATATTTATGCTTCCATCTTTGTTTTGATTGTTTTCCATCAAAGCAATCAATGCTCTTGGTGAGGCTAAAACAGTATTATTTAATGTATGAGCAAAATATCTTTCTCCTTTTCCTTCAATTTTAATATTAAGCCTTCTTGCTTGAGCAGCTTCCATATTAGTCAAACTTCCTACTTCAAAATATTTTTTTTGTCTAGGACTCCAAGCTTCAACATCACAAGATTTTGCTTTTAAATCAGCCAAGTCTCCTGAGCAAATTTCCAAAACTCTTGTTGGAATATTTAAAGCTTTAAAAATATCTAAAGTATAATTTAACATTTTATCATACCATTCATAGCTATTTCCAGGCTCGCAAATCACAATCATTTCTTGTTTCTCAAATTGATGAACCCTGTAAAATCCTTTTTCCTCAATTCCATGACTTCCAACCTCTTTTCTAAAACATGGAGAATAACTTGTAAGCTTTAAAGGCAAATTTTTCGCATTCAAAGTTTTGTTAATGAATCTTCCAATCATAGAATGCTCAGAAGTTCCAATTAAATACAAATCCTCGCCTTCAATTTTATACATCATTGCATCCATTTCTTCAAAACTCATTACTCCTTCTACTACTCTTCTTCTAATCATAAAAGGTGGTATAATATATTCAAATCCTTGATTAATCATAAAATCTCTTGCAAAAGCAAGCATAGCAGAATGTAATCTTGCTAAGTCTCCTCGTAAATAATAAAAACCATTTCCAGCAACTTCTCGTGCTGAATCAAAATCAACACCTTTTAATTTTTCTGCCAATTCAATATGATTTAAAATTTCATAATTAAATTTTTTAATTTTTCCTACTTTTTTGATTTCAACATTTTCAGATTCATCTCTTCCAATTGGAACAGAGCTATGAATAATATTAGGAATTTTATACATAATTTCTTTAATTTCTTTTTCTAATTTTTTTCTTTTAATCTCTGAAATCTCAATTTTTTTAGGAATCTGTCTTGCTTTTTTTAATTCTTTTTCAAAACTTTTTTTTGATTTTTTTAATTCATTTATTTTTTTTGAAATAGAATTTCTTTGTTTTCTTAAAGAGTCCTCTTGATATTTTAGTTTTCTCCATTTTTTATCCAATCTTAAAACTTTGTCAACTAAAGGAAGTTTTTCATCTTGAAATTTCTTCTTAATGTTTTCTTTTACTAAATCAGGATTTTCTCTAATAAGTTTTATATCTATCATTTTTCACCTTATTTTATGATTCAATGAAGAAATATTCTTATTTAAATTTATTGAAACATTTAAAAATAATAATTGACATTGTAAATTATGGAATTATTTAAAGGAGTAGGTGATGTTCTCTTATCTGCTTATGAAGCTTTAATTTCATCAATCCCCCCTCTTTATCAAACTTTAATAA
>CAZBJC010000053.1:0-3233 GCA_964492145.1 Candidatus Woesearchaeota archaeon | reverse complement strand
CCAGGTTTATGTGTAGAAACTATTATTTTTTCTCCTACAGGAGTATAACTAATTTTTACTTTGCTTACTTTTCCTTTCCCAAGTGAATTTTTAATATATTCTCTTATTGAAAATTCATCTTTCTTAAATTTGACTACTTTTTTTTCTTCCATTCTTTAATTTTCTCCTTTGCTTTTAGCATAATATGAGTTCTTTTTTTTCTCCATCTTCCAAATCTTGAATAAGGTCTTTGTGCAAGATTTGCAACTGCCTCAACAATTACAGGCTCATTAATTCCATTTACATTTGAGTTTCCTGCTAATGCCTTTAAAATAACAATAAATTGTTCAGAAGCATTTTTTGGAAAAATTCCTGACATTATTTTTCCTTTTCTATGAGCAATCTCACCTTTAATAGGAACTGCTTTTTTTCTTTGTACAACTTGGTTTAGAAGCTCTTCTGCTTCATCAATTGTCTTTCCTTTAATGAATTTGCAAATAGCAGCTGCTTTTTTTGTTGAGATAGGAATTGAATATGAATTAACAATTGCAAATTCTTTTTTCTTGACTTCTTTTTTCTCTTCTTTTAGATTCTTTTTTTCTTCTGTTTTCTTTTCTTCTTGTTTTTTCTCAACCCCCTTTGCTTCTTTTTTTTCAATTAATTTTTCAACTTTATTCTTCTTTTCTGGGATTGCTATCTTTTTCTTCTCTGCTGTCTCTATCTTTTTCATTGCTTTTTTTTCTTTTTGTTGTGGATTGTAGTTTTTTTCAGTCATTTTAATGCTTTGCTTTTGATTTAGTTCCTTTTGTTGCTCCTACTCCTGCACTTCCATGTTTAACTCTTCCTCGAGTTAAAGCAAATTCTCCAAAAACATGCCCGAGCATTTCTCCAGTAATATTCACTGGAACAAAATCTCTTCCATTATATATTTGGATTTTCATTCCAATCATTTGAGGGACAATAATTAAATCTCTTAAATGAGTCTTTATTGATTTGTTTTTTGATTGTTTTATTTTTGCTTTATTAACAAAATCTTCTATTTTCTGAAACTCTCTTAAAACAGTTCTTCTCTGTCTCGCTCTAAGTAATTTTGCAAACTCTCTAACATCTATTTTTTTTAATTCTTCTAATGTTTTCCCTCTGAATGTAAATTGTTTTTTTGTTATTTCCATTTTATTTATGGTTTATCATTTTCTTTTACCTGTTCTTTTTGGCCTTAAAAGTCCGACTTTTCTTCCTGGAGGAGCATTTCTTTTTGCTATTTTTGACTTTGGATTTTTAGACCTTCCTGAACCAAAAGGATGGTCTATAGCATTCATCTTCACTGCTGAAGTTCTTGGCCATAATTTATTTTTTGTTTTTTTAATATAATATTGTTTCCCTGCTTTCATAATTGGTTTTTCTAATCGTCCTGAACCAGCAACAACTCCTATTGTTGCTCTGCAATCAGGGTTGAATTTTTTTTCTTTTTTTGAAGGAAAAATAACAAAAATATCTCCTCCCATTGCTTTACTTATTTCTGCATAATTTCCAGCCCCTCTAATAAATTTGCCTCCATCTCCTGGCCGAGATTCAATATTGTAAATTTTAGTTTTAACTGGAATATCTTTTAGTTTTAGAATATTTCCTTGTTCAATCTCTTTTCCTCCAAATTTTATTGTTTGTCCTTCAAACATTCCTTTAAAACTCGGCATATAAAAAAAACTTTTATTATATTTTATTTTTGCTATAGGGCAAGTATGAGCAAGGGAATTAATGAGTTTTATGACTTTTCCTTCTCCTTCTAATTTTTTTGGATATTTTATTCTATATCTGAATGCTTTTTTATTGACCTTATAAGTATTTGTTCCTCTTCCTCGTCTTTGCTGAATTATTCTTTTTCCCATTTTATATAAGTCCTAATTTTGTTGCTACATCTATAGCAGGAAATTCTTTTTTTAATTTAATATAAGCATATTTTTTATTTCCTCTAATATGAGTTCTTATTTTTTCAATTTTTACATTAAAAAGTTCTTCTATTTCTTTTTTTATTTCTGATTTTTTCTTTTCCATTTTTGTTTTAAATGTTAAGACATTTTCACTTTCTACTAACATAATTGCTTTTTCTGTTACTACAGGTATCATTTGAATTTTTCTCCTATTTCTTTTATAGCTTGTTTAGTATAGATTGTTAATCTTCCTATTCCTCCTTTAGCAAGATTTAATATGCTTAAATTTTTTGAATTTGCAACTTCAAATGCTTTTGCCTTTAATTTTTCTTTTTCTCCTAAAACTATTAACAACCCTGCATTAGTCTTATATTTTCTTCCTCTTAATTTTCCTTTCCCACTTCGTATTTTTTTATTTCTCAGAGCAATCTTAAATAGATTGTCGCCAAGAATTTTTTTAATGCTAGAGATTAATTCTTTTGTTTTTAAAGAAAGAATTTTTGAATCAACTACAAAAGGAATATTTTTTATTTTTAGATCTTCTAAACTTTTGTATTTTTTTAAGATTTTTTCTTTATCTGCAGTTGCGCTTAAAGCTCCTTTAAATGCTAATTTCATTTCTTTTTTATTTATTTTAAGAGTATTTATTCTTGAAATCCCTTTTGGAGGATGAGCCCTTCTTCCTCCTTTTGTGCTTGGAATGCTTGCACCTTCCCAATTAAACTGCGAGCCTCTTCTTGACATAATCTTTCTTGGAATTCTAGAAATTCCGCGTCCATACTGGCTTTTCCAAACATGTCGTCTATGAATAAGAATACCGCTAGCAGAATATCTTCCTGCTTTTAAAGATGGAGAATAAGGGCTTTCTATTTTTTTTGCCTCTAACACTTTTGCAATAAGGTCTTCTCTTATCTTTTCTGAAAAGCATTTAGGTAAATCTATTGTTTCTTTTTCTTTTCCATTTAAATCCAGTACGCTTGTTTTCATTTTAGATTATTTTTTTTAATTCATATTCTTTTTTTAATTGTTTTTTTGTTTTTCTAAGAGAATGAGTTATGATTAATTGTCTTTTTGAAGTTCCTTGCACTGAACCATTTACAATTATATAATTTGTTTTAATATCCCCATAATTTTTTATATTTTTTAATTTGCCGTCTGATTTCCCTAAATCAATTATTTTATTATTATAAATAACTCTTGTAAACATTCCTAGCTGTCCTGCCATAGGAACTCTAAATGTAACTCTTGCTGGATGCCATGGCCCAATACTTCCAACTTTTCTTATACCTTTTTCTGATTTAGATTGTCTTAATTTAATTCCAAATC
>CAZBJC010000052.1:1433-3246 GCA_964492145.1 Candidatus Woesearchaeota archaeon | reverse complement strand
TTCCTCTTGGTTGTACCATCTTGTAATTACCTCCTTGTATTTTTATTGCTTTACCATTGATAATAGCATCTGATAATTTTTTTCTTGCACTTTTTAATAATCTTGATAAAGTCGGCTGTGAAATTTTCATTTTTTTGCCTGCTTTGTCTTGAGGCATATTTTCTAAATCAATTAATCTAACTGCTTCATATTCCTCAACACTTAGAATAACTTCATTTAAATTTGCCATTGGAACTCCTGCTGGCTTAAAATAATTAATATCTGGAATAAATCTCACTCTTCTTCTTATTCTTGGACGCATTTTATTTTCTCTCTAAAGGAATTTTGCACTTAGGGCATTTAATTTTTGAACAAGGAATTCCTTTTTCATGTTTTTGCTTGTAGCCACATTTAGGACAGACACAATATCCTTCAGGCCCTTTTCCTTGTGCTTGTTTTATTTTATCTTTAAATCTTCCTCGTCTCTGCCATCCAAAACCTTTTCCAAACTCTGGCTCAAAATAACTATCAGTAACTTTATGACTTTTAATTTGAATTGCAATATACTTTAGATTCTCAATTTTTTTGATTAATTCTCTTTTTAATTTTTTTGATTTTTTTGTTGCTTCTTCAACACTAAGCTTGCTGGGAATTTTTATTTCTAAATTTGCAGTTATTGCTGAACCTTTTTTTAAAGTTTTTAATTCTGAAATCTTTAATTTGTTTTCTTTGGCTATTTTTTTTATTTTTTTCTCAATTTCTTCTCCTGCTGAGACATCTAATAAAGAATCTGTTGCTTCTTTTCCTAATGAAAAAGATTCTTTAAGTATATACAACCCAATTAAAAAAGCTAAAAGAGAGTCAGCATAAACCCAGAATTTTGTTAAAATTAATCCTGCTAATACTGCTATTGAAGTCCAGACATCAACTCTTGAATGAATTCCATCAGACAAAAGACTTATAGAGCCTTCTTTTTTACCATAATAAATTTTTAATCTTGCCATTACTTCATTTATAATCGCAGAAAAAATCATAATTCCTAGAGCAAAATATGTTAAAACTAATTTATTGGGGTCTAAAAAACTTTTATAAGCCTCATAAATAATTCCTATTCCTGTTGCAAAAAGTATAAAAGTTATAAAAAAACCTGATAAAACTTCAAATTTGTAATATCCATAAGGGTGTTTTTTATCTACTGGTTTTTTTGCAATTTTTATTCCAATTAAACTTATAGTTGATGATAAAACATCCATTGACGAATGAATTCCTTCTGCTAAAACTGATGCTGATTTTGCTAAAATTCCTGCTAAAACTTTTCCAACTGCTAAGATTAAATTAGATAATACTGACAAAATTGCTATTTTTTCTTTCATATTCTTTAAAAGATATTTTAGTTTATATATTTGACTAAAATAAAAAAATAAAAATAAAAAAATTATTTAAGTTCTTTTAGTCTTTTTTCAGCTTCTTTGATTTCTTGTTTTAGAGATTCTAAGTTTGCTTCTAGGATTTTCTTTTCTTCAGCTTTTGTTAGTTCTCTTGGAGCAGTTTGAGGTGCTAAATTTCTAAATCCAAATCCTCTTCCTCTGCCAAATCCTCTTCCAAATCCTGCTCCTCCTCTTGGGATTCCTTTTGTGAATCCAGGAGAGTCATATCCTGAGCAATAACCTAAACCTCTTCCAGTTCTTGGTCCTTGTCCATCTGGCCCTGTTCTATCTCCTCTTGGCATTTTATTTTCTCCTGTGTTTATTAAATAAACACTTATTTAGTTATGAATATGTATTCATTAGAGTATTTAAATGTTTCGTTTTGAATAGATATTCAAAACTTGTTT
>CAZBJC010000052.1:0-1333 GCA_964492145.1 Candidatus Woesearchaeota archaeon | reverse complement strand
TTGAATAGATATTCAAAACTTGTTTCATTTGGATAATTCTCTTGATTTTGTATTACTCCTTCATGCTTTCTTTTTCTTTTCTCTTTCTGTATTCTTCAATTCTCTTTTTATTTGAAGGACATTCAGGATTAAAGCAAAATATCCAGGGTTTTTTGCCTTTTCTTAAGCTCATTAATAAAGGAAAACCACATTCCTCGCAGATTTTGTTTGTTTTTTTAATTGTTCCATATGGAGGAAGAGAAAAAGTATTTTTACATTCAGGGTAGGCATCACATGCAATAAAAAACTTTTTATTTTTTCTTGAGTATGTAATTGCTAAATATCCTTTTTTACATTTAGGGCAAAGACACAATCTGTTTTCTTTTTTTTGCTCTTCTCTGTTTTTTACATTAGCTTCTACTAATTCTTCTCCGATTTCTTTTTCTTGTTTTTGAAAATCCTGGGCTATTTTTGTTATTGTTTTTTTTGCTTTATCTAAAACTTTTTCTTCTGATTCTTTAAGATTTGCTTTTTTTGATTCTCTAATATTTTCCATTTCTTTTTCAAACTCTCTTGTTAATTCTTCATCTATAATAATTGGAGAGTGTTTTTCTAAAGTTTCAATTAAAGACATTCCCAAGGGGGTTGCTTTGATTGACTGGTCTTTAATATAACCTCTCTCATAAAGAGTTTCAAGAATATTTGCTCTTGTTGCTTTTGTTCCTAAATTTCTTTTTTCAAGCTCAGAAAGAATTGAAGCTGGAGAAAATCTCTTTGGGGGAGTTGTTTCTTTATTTTCAATTCTTGAATCAATAATATCTGCTTCTCCATTAAAATCTGGAATTTCTTGTTCTTTGATTTTTCTTGGATAAATCTCCATCCAGGCTTTTTTTATAATTTGACTTCCATTAGCTGTAAAATCTAAATTATCTACTTTTGCTTTTATGGTTTTTCTATCAACTAAAGCATCTTCACAAAATAAAGCTAAAAATCTTTTTACAATTAAATTATAAATTTTTTCATCTTGGCCTGCAAGTATTTGAAAATTTCCTGTTGGATAAATTGACGGATGAGCCGGATCTGTTTTCTTGCCTTCTATAGGAGTGCTTCTTTTAATTAAATCTTGAAATTTGAATTTTTTTGCTATTTTTTTAAGAATTGATTTGTAATCTATTGAATCAGGGAGTTTTTGAGATGATGTTCTTGGGTAAGAAATTAATCCTGCTAAATAAAGTCCTTGAGCAATCTGTAAAGTTTTAGAGGGGGTGATTCCATATAATTTATATGCTTCTGTTTGCAAAGTTGTTAAATTAAAAGGAGGATTAGGAGGAATTTTTTGCTGAGTTTTTTTTGT
>CAZBJC010000051.1:0-3257 GCA_964492145.1 Candidatus Woesearchaeota archaeon | reverse complement strand
GGCTCAACAAAAGCTGCTAAAAAAACAGGAAAGAAAAAAGGAAAAAAACCAAATCCTGTATTTTTTATTTTAATCTTATTATATGCAGCATATATCCCATGAGCTAATTCATGAGGAATTGCAATTACAGCTATAATAATAATCCAATAAGTAAAATAAAAAGGAGGTAAAAAAGTTAATTTAAAAACTCTTGGAAGATAAGGAATTAAAGGCATTATTGGAGGAACTTTAATAGCTCTTACAACTTCTGGGCTAAAAATATAAATCCAAACAATTCTAATGAAAAAATAAATCATTGTTATCATTAAGAAATATCCAAGAATTATAGAAACATAGCTTAAAATTTTTAAAGTTTTCTTATATTTTTTTCCAATTCTATTAATTAATTTTATGCCCCAGCTAGTTTTATACAAAAGCAAGAGCCCTTCTTTTTTAATATTCTTTTTTCTAGTATAAAGAAAAATAGAAACAAAGATTGCAAAAAAAACTAAAAATATAATGTCATAAAATACAAAATCCATTTTAAGCTTATTTCTTTTTTAATGGCCTAAAAGATTTTCCACTGCATTTTCTGCATCTGACTTTTCCTTCTAGAATTTTTAAGGGTTCTGCTCTTATTTTGCTTTGGCATTTTTTACAGACAAACACATTCTTAAAAAGTCTATTTTGAGCTTCAGGTATTTTTGCTGCCATTTTGATTTAAACTTATAATTTCCTTTTTATTATTTTCTGTCCTTCAATATCCCAATATTCAACATTCCCGCTTTCTTCTAATTGATTTTTAAGCTCTTCATCTGGGCATTCTACATCAAAGGTTTCAAAGCTTTCTAAATCCATTATACTTACTGTGTCATTTTTTGAGAGAACTTGCCCTTTTCTTTTGTCAATCATAGGAACTTCTAGTCTGTCATGTCCAGGAATAACAAAAACTTTTTTATTTCCATCTAAAATACCAACAGCTTCTATTCTTGCTTTGGCATGCCCGTGTTTTCCTGTCTTGCTTATATCAACTTTTTTTACAGTACATGGTTTTCCATCAACCATAATATTTGTTCCGACTCTCACCTCTGTAGCATTAATTATCTTTGAAACCATATCTTACTCAAAAAAAATACATTTATAAACATTTTTACTGAAACATTAAATATGGCATTAGAAAAAAAAGATTTTATAGCAATAGAATTTACTGGGAGAATAAAAGATAATGGAATATTTGATTCTAATATTAAGGAGGATATTGAAAAAGCCAAACTTAAAACTCTTGCTGAACCTTTTATTTTTTGCTTAGGTGAAGGTATGTTTCTCAAGGGTGTTGATGATTTTCTTATTGGAAAAGAGATTGGAAAAGAATACAAAATTGAATTAAATCCTGAGCAAGCTTTTGGGCTTAGAAATCCAAAACTTATTCAGATTATGCCTATTAGTGTTTTCAAAAATCATAAGTTAAACGCTATTCCTGGGATGTCTTATAATTTTGATGGAAAACTTGCAAAAGTTCTTTCTGTTTCTGGAGGAAGAGTAAGAGTTGATTTTAACAACCCTCTTGCAGGAAAAGATGTTGAATATAAAATAAAAGTTTTGAAAAAAATAGATAATCTTGATGAGAAAATCAATGCTTTGAATAAATTCTTATTTAAAAAACAATTTAAATTTAAAATTGAAAATAAAAAATTAATACTTTATGTTGATGAGCCTTTAATTAAATTTGTAGAATTATTTAAAAATAAATTTAAAGAGATTTTTAATCTTGATTTAGAAGTAAAAAAGCCTCTTGATAAAGAAAATAAAGCATCAGAAAAATAATGAATTATAGGTGTGGATTTGAATCAATGAATTAATAAATCATAAGGATAAATTACAATAATTCTTATAAACAATTCTGTCTTGTTTTTTGCATGGAAGAAGTCTATCAAAACATTGAATCAAAACCCCAGGTTTTTAATTCTAATGAACTTAGAGGGATAGATGAAGAATTAGAAGAACTTCTTAAAAAACAATCAGCTAAAATTAAGGTTGTAGGCATTGGAGGTGGGGGAAATAATTCTTTATCAAGGATGAAGGAGATTGGAATAAAAGGAGGAGAATTAATTGCGATAAATACAGATGCTCAAGATTTATTATATTCAAATGCTAACCAGAAAATTTTAATTGGAAAAGAATTAACTCAAGGATTAGGAGCAGGAAGTAATCCTAAAGTTGGAGAAGAAGCAGCAAAAGAATCAGAATCAGAAATTAAAAAAAAGCTTTTAGGAGCTGATATGGTTTTTATTACTTGTGGATTAGGAGGAGGCACAGGAACAGGGGGGGCTCCAGAAATTGCAAGATTAGCTAAAAAACAAGGTTCTTTAACAATTGGAGTTGTAACTCTTCCATTTACAATAGAGGGCAAGAAAAGAATTGAAAATGCAACAAATGGATTAGAAAGATTAGAGTCTATGGTAGACACATTGATTGTTATACCAAATGATAAACTTTTAGAATTGGCTCCAGAATTGCCTTTACATACTGCATTTAAAATCTCAGATGAAATTCTTACTAATGCAGTTAAAGGTGTTACAGAGCTTGTGACAACTTCTGGGTTAGTTAACTTAGATTTTGCTGATATAAAAGCAGTTATGACTGATGGAGGAGTTTCTTTAATTGGAATGGGAGAATCAGATACAGAACAAAGAGCATTAGATGCTGTTAATAAAGCAATTAATAACCCTCTGTTAGATGTGGATATTTCAGATGCTACAGGAGCATTAGTAAATGTAATTGGAGGAAATGATATGAGTCTTGATGAATGCAAAGACATTATTGACGAAGTCGGGCAAAAATTAAATCCTGATGCAAAATTAATTTGGGGGGCTCAGATTTCACCAGATATGGAAAAATCAATAAGAGTTTTATTAATTGTAACAGGTGTTAAAAGTTCTCAAATTCTTGGGCAAGGAGAGTCTTTAGAAACCATGAGACATAGAGAGATTGAAGAAGAATTGGGAATAGAGTTCTTTGAATAATTTTAAAAACCCTTTAATTTTCTATAAACTATGGGAAAAATATCTTCATTTTTTTTAAAATGCAAGAGAGTCTGGAGTGTTTTAAGAAAGCCTACAAAAAAAGAATTCTGGACAGTTGCTAAAGTTTCTGGAATTGGAGTGATTTTATTAGGATTGTTTGGATTTATAATTTCAGGAATTATGAAAGTTTTTATTAGATAAATTTCTCCGAAATCCTTATAAACCCTTTTTCTCAAATAATTATATCTTTCTAAG
>CAZBJC010000050.1:0-3281 GCA_964492145.1 Candidatus Woesearchaeota archaeon | reverse complement strand
ATTTATAAATCTTATCTTATTAATTTAAATCAGGATAATATCTAATTCTAAAAAGAATCTTAGGAAGTGATGAAATAGGATATGCCCAGTCTTTTTTTTCTTCAACTGAATATTCATAATAATTCCCAAAAGAACTATCTTGATGAAGAGAAACAGAAAAAGTATCAGATTCAATTCTTTGATTCATATCCCAAATAATTCTTATTTTTTTAAAATTATTTTGAGCAGAAATATTAGAATTTATAAAAGTAATTATTGCAAAAATACAAATAGCTACAATTCCTAAAACTAAAATTATAATAGTTATGTCTGCTTTTTTATTCATTTTTCTCTTTTATCCAGTTTAAAATCTCTTGTTTATAATTTTTATTAATTTTTAATGCCAATTCTGTTTTATTTAAAAATAAATCTGAAGAAAAAATTTGCATAGTGCTCCATTTTCCAAGAATAATCAAAGAGTTCCCAGTGTCCACTTTTCCTTCTGAAGCTGAAAGTTTTTTATATTTAGCTACAAGTCCTGAAGCATAAAGACTTAAAAGTAAAATAACTACTACAACTACAGTTGCAATTACCCAAGTTATTGTTTCCCCAATATCAGCTCTTTTATTTAACATTTTTTTCAGTTTTTCTCACTGCAGTAAAAATTTCAATTAAAATCTGTCTCCCACTTTTTGTAACAGCGTAAAATCTTTTGTTAAAACATTTAGCGACATATTTATATTTTTCTCCATATGTTTGGCAATCATCAAATAATCTTGAGTTTCCTGCTTTTAATTCTCCTATTTTTCCATTTTTATCTGAAAGTTCATGATTAGTTGCAATATCAAAAACACCATAAAAACTCGCATTAGCAAAATACTGCTCTTGTTTATCCCAGCCATATTCATCTTCAACATTAAAATTAATTCCGCACTCTTTTAATAAATCAAAATCTCTTTGAAAATCTCCAGATTTATTAAATATTTTAAGATTAATCTCGCCTTTCCAAGAAATACAATCTGCTATTTTATAAGCGAGAGTCTTTGCTTCTAAAGCCCTTACATCAAAAGGATGACTATAAAAAATATAAACCATAGAATAAATTCCCCCAGCTACTAAAAATAAAATTACAAACCAATATACTGAAACGAATTTAGTTGCTGCTTTTTTCATTTTTTAAAAAATTAAAAAAATATCCTTTACTAGTCAAGTGCTCTGCATCTTGAATTGAAACAGCATAATAACTGTTTGGCGGAGTATTAAAAAAAGAATAACTATATCCGCTTTTTTCACTTAATTTTACTGTCACTATATTATCTTTTATCTGAACAATTCTATTATCTCCTAAATTTTTCTCTGCTTTTTTAAAAGCATCATCCATATTTAAAAAAATTGTTTCACCAGGTCTAGCAGAATCAATCATCAAGGCAATTTGTTTTGCATATGACTGCTCAAGAACAATAATCCCGCTTCCCTGCATAAGCAAAAAAGCCATTAAAAGAGATAAAAAAACAAGATTTAAAATAATAAACATAACATTTTCAATCAGAATCCCTGCTTTTTTGTTTTTCCTCATTTTATCCCTTTGTTAAAATATGATCACAATTCATATTTTTAAATTCCTCAGAATCTTTTTCAAGCAATGTTGGATATAAATAATTTTTATTTGAAAAAAAAGATTCGCTTTTAACAGCAGTCAGAATAATGTAAGATTTATCAAAAGAGATTATCCCTTGTTTATATAATTCTCTTTTACTTATTGTATCATATAAGTATTTTGCATAAGTAATATCCTTATTAGGAAGATTATTATTTAATAAAAAATTAAAAAAAGAGTTTTTTTGAATAAATCCAAACTCACTTTTAAAAATAGAATTATTTATACTTGAATCAAAATCAATTTCACTGCAAATAGAACATGAAAGACTATTAAAAAACCATTTATTAGGAACATACTGCAATTTTCCTTCTCCAAACATCCACCAGCAATCTGCCATTTCATTTGCTAAATTTTTATATAAATCGTCTTTAGTCTTGACTTTTATAATTTCATCATAATAACTCGCATCATGTTTATCACAATTTCCAGTATAAGTATAACATATATAATTTGTCTGGCAATTCAAAGGAGTTTCAATCCAACCTTTACTCCCTGATATAACTTGGCTTTTTTCAACAACAGAATTATGACAAAGTATTTTTTTTGATGCAGGCTTAGGATTTAAAATAAATATAAAATATAATATGACTAAAAAACTTGCAATTAACAATATCAAACCTATAATCTGTTTTGTTGTTAAAGATGCTTTTTTATTTTTCATTTAAACTCCTAAAATTTTAAACAAGCTGTAAATTGCATATCCTGCCATTAAAAAAAATGCAATCCATAATAAATATTTAATTAAATTTTCCATTTTGCTCAGGGGGGCCAATTGCCAATAAGTTATTTTTTTTAATTAAATGAATTTTAGTTATTTCACTCAAACCAACTATTCCTCCTTCAGATTGCAAAGATAAAGAAGTACAAACTCCTTTTTTTGAGCATTCTTCTTTCTCAGATAAATCTTCTCCAATTTGAGGAAGGATTATATCAGAACCTTTACCGGGGGGAGGAGAAGGACAAGCACAAAGTAATCCTTGCTCAAAAAGCCTTATTTTCCAATAAGAAGGAACTTTTCCTATTATAGTAATTGTTCTTTCTTTCTCATCAGAATTCCAAAAATCTTGTATTTGATTTTTAATGCTTCTTTTGCTGTCAATTAAAATATTTTTTGCTAATTTAAGATCAGAGGAAGAATAATATAAAGAAATCAAAAACCAGACTAAAAGACTAATAGAGATTAATGCAATAACTAATTTAACAACATTTTCAGAAAGCAAACCTGCCTTTTTATTTTTTAATTTAATCTTTCTAATCATTTTAAAGCCAAGATAATTTTAATTGCTTCTGAGCCGCCTAAATCTTTAATAAAACTAATTATATATTTTTTAAAAAAAATTCCTATTCCTGCTATAACAACAGCAATTACAAATACAACAAGGATTATTTTAATTAATTTTTCAATTGTAAGCTCTGCCATTATCTTCCAAATAAAAGTCCTTTTATTTTATCAAGCAAGGAAGCCCCGCTTTGTTTTAGATAAAAAAAAGCAATAAACATAATTGCAAGAATTGCAACTCCTAAAATTATCCAACCTAAATAATCAGAAACTATTGCTTTTTTATCCCTCTTTTTCATAATCTTAACAATTAAAAATAATTAATAAACTTATCTATATAATGCTCTTTAAAGCAACAGACGC
>CAZBJC010000049.1:1716-3402 GCA_964492145.1 Candidatus Woesearchaeota archaeon | reverse complement strand
CATTAATAAGATTTCGAATTTCCCCCATAGTTTTTTTTGAGACAACATTCCCGCCTGGACCAGACATCTTATTAGCAATCTCTCTTGTTTTGCTAGTTACAGCATCAATTAATCTTTGTTCATTCATTTCAGCAGCTTTAAGATATTCTTTAGTTCTCTTTAATTCTTTCTCAGTTTTTTGAAAATTTACCATCATTCTTATAAAGGACTTATTCCAAAAAAAGAAAATAAAAGAAATTGCACAAATAGCAAGTATAATCCATGCTAAAAATCCGCTCCCTTTATTAGGACTTGCTGAAACCCATGGCATCCACGCAAACATATTTGTTTGAGTAAAAAGATAATAAAGTAAAAAAGAACCATAAGCTCCCCATATTACTCTTTGAACAAGTAATCTTTGAGCATTAATTAATTTTAAAGTTAATAATTTTGAAGTAATCAAAAGAACTCCAATAAAAGGAAGCCCAACCATTACAAGAATGCCTAATGCAGAGTAAGCAGTTAGAGCTGTCAAAATTTCACCCTTAAGTAAAAAAGCTATTGATAACCAAGAAATTCCTGCAGAGATAATAAATTTTACAAAATTATATTTAGGCTCAGATATTAAAGAATCAAAAGCCCAGTAAAGAAAAAAAATTAAAGTAAAAAAGATTACATATTTAGCTATTAAAATCTGTGAAACAAGACCCTCGCCTTCTAATCTTCCCAAAGAGAAAATATCAATAGCAGAAACATGTCCTGTTATAACTTGCTTAAGATTAACAAAACCAACTAAAAAAGAAAAAAGAATTAATACTAAAAGCCCATAAGAAAGAATTTTAATGTCTTTTGAAGGATTATAATCAATTTTTCTATTCCCTCTTTTCTTTTCAACCATAAATTCCATAAGAAAAACTTATTTATAAAGATTTCTCTAAATCAAAGATAAGTTTATAAAAATACATTTCATAATTAAAATATGCAATATTTGAAAAACAAAACATTCTTTATTATTGTCGCATTCTTAATATCTATTAATCTTGTAAATGCTGCAGTATCAATTGGAGAATTTTTAGATAATTTTGGATTTGAAAATATGTTATTAATAGCAGCTTTTTTAATCTCTTTTATAATTATTAATTTTTCTTTATCAAAAGTTTTTAAAGATAAAAATGGGCAACCCAATAAAACAGTTTCAGGGATAGCTGCTTTCGCAATATCAATGTTGATTGTTTATGCAATTCATCAAAGAAATTTTGATTTAAGTGGATTGTTTACAGGTTTTGGAATCTCAGAAAATTTTCTTCAAACAGCAATTCCAATAATTGTTCTTGCTGGAATAGGATATCTTATTTGGAAATTTAAAACTAATGCTCTTTTTGTTTTAGGAATTCTCATAAGCATCGCTGGATTTACAAATTTCTTTTATATGAGGCATGTTCTTTTATTAATAGGGGGGGCATTAATAGTTCTCTGGTTTTTAATTCAAGAAAAAGCAAAAAAACAAAAATTTCGAGAAGTTTCCTCTAAAGTTTTTCAAGGCTTTGAACAAATAAATCCAAAAATAGAAAAAAAGAAGAGAAAGCAAGAACAAAAAGAAGAACAAAGGAGACAAGCTGAGGCTCAAAAAAGAAAGCAAGAAATAGAAAGAGAAGAAGAACAAAGGAGACAAGCTGAGGCTCAAAAAAGAAAGCAAGAAATAGAAAG
>CAZBJC010000049.1:0-1616 GCA_964492145.1 Candidatus Woesearchaeota archaeon | reverse complement strand
AGAAGAAGAACAAAGGAGACAAGCTGAAGCTCAGAAACAAGCTCAGGAAGAAAGATTAAAAAAAATTCAAAAGATCAAGAATTTTAAGAGATTAGAAAAAGAGTATAATGAAGGACTCAAAAAAGCAAATGAATTGCATAATGAAATGAATAGAATAATTAAATTATTAAAAAGAGAAGGAATCAGAAATTTCAAAGAACATCCTCAGTATAAAAAAGCATATAATCAATGGAAAGCTCAATACAATAAAAACTTTGAGTTGTATAAAGAGATAAAAAAACTTCAAAAAGAATTAAACCAATAATCAAAACAAAGTCTTCTGCTTAGCTTTTTCTTTAATTTCTCTCAATCTATTAATTTGCTTATTAACTCTTTCTTCTGAAAAATCATGTTCTTTAATTAATATCTCTTTTATTTTTTCTTCATTTACTTTGGGAAATTCAATTTCAAAATCTCTTACTAAATCTTTATTGTGAAAAATCTCAAATATTTCTTTCCAGTCAAATTGTTCTTCTTCTGAGAGAGTATGAATTCTTTGTTCAACCTCTTTAAAAATTAAAACAGGCTGCTTGAATTTCTTGACTAATTGCAATGCTTTTTTTTGTCCAATTCCAGGAACTCCTTTTGGATTATAATCTGTCCCAACTAAAATCCCTAAGCAAATCAATTGGTCTAAATTTATTTCAAGGGTATTCAAAACTTTTTCTAATTCAATAAGCTCTGGATTTATTTCCACATAACCAGAATATGTTTTTCTTCTTCTTGCCAAAGTTAAATTCCTAATAAGTCTTGGAGCTCCAAAAAGCAAACTATCATAATCTTGGCTTGCAGAAGCATAAACTTCTTTTTTGATTTTAGAGAGATATGCAGCCTCTGCCTCGCCTTCAGAAGGAGCCTGAACAACTGCAATTCCCATTGCTTTTAAAAGCTCTTTGCTTTCTTTAATCATTTCATCATTTAATCTTATTAATTGACTGCTATATCTTTTCATAGCAACAATATCTTCAACTTGCTTTGCTTCTTGATATTTTTCTTTAGCAATATCTCGTACTTCCTTTCTATTTTTATGAGTCTTGGTTTTTAATGCAGGAGCTTTTCCATCAAAAACATAAATTAATTTAATCCCATCTTCAAGCAAAGCTATATTTCTATAAAATAATCCAGAAAGATGACTAGTCACTCTTTTTTTATTGTCCATTAAAGGAGTTCCATCTATTTGCCTTATGCTTGTTAAAAATTGATAAAGAGTATTAAATGCATCAATACAAATAGTTTTTCCTTTTAAATCTAAAATCTTTATTTCTTTTCTTGGAATAATCTCTTTAATATTTAATCCCATAGAATAATTTAAAAACAATAATATAAATATTTATCTAATCTTTATTTACCTCTCTAATTCTCTGAGCAATCTCTGGAGAAGATTCACTTAAAGTTCTAAAAATTTCTCCTCTAACCTGCCTTAAATAATTTCTTGCTTCTTCTGCATTCATTCCACTATAAGGCTTGACATTATATCCTGCCTCTCTTATTTGAGATAATTTTTTTCTTACTCCTTTGTCAGTAAGTCCAGCAACTTTTTCACTTTCAGATAAAACAAGAGCTGTTTGAGCAATTTT
>CAZBJC010000048.1:0-3407 GCA_964492145.1 Candidatus Woesearchaeota archaeon | reverse complement strand
TTTATAAACCGATTTAATTACAATATTTTATTCTCGGAGATTTAAATGGGATTAAAAAGCGGATTAAAAAAGAAAAAAGACAGAAAAAAATTTAGATGGAAAAATAGAAAATTTAAAGTGAGAACTCTAAATCTTTATGCTAAATCTGATCCTTTAGAAGGAGCAAATCAAGCAAAAGGCATTGTTCTTGCTAAAGTTGAAAAAGAAGCAAAACAGCCAAATTCAGCAATGAGAAAATGCGCAAGAATTCAAATTACAAAAAATGGAAAGCAAGTCACTGCTTTTATTCCTGGAAATCTCGCACAAAAATTTATTGATGAGCATGATGAAGTGATGATTCAAAGAATAGGTGGAAAACAAGGAAGAAGTAAAGGAGACATCCCAGGAGTTAGATATGAAATTATTCAAGTAAATGACCAGCCATTACATAGGCTTGTTAGTGGCAAGATTGAAAAAGGTAGAAGATAAAATGGAAAATCAAATTCTTCCAAAATTTAAAATTTTTGATATTTATGATTTAAGTGAGGTTAAAATAACAGACCCAGGTTTAAAAAAAGTAATAAATCTTGAGCCAAAGTTAATTCTTAAAAGTCAAGGAAGAGCAACTGGAAAATTAGGAAAGATTAAAGTCAATATTATTGAAAGATTAATGAATAAATTAGCTACTTCAGGGCATAGAGGAAAAAAACATAAAATTGAGAAAGGAAGAGCAACTGGAAAATATTCAAAGAATATGAAAATTGTTTTAGAGGCTTTAAGAATAATTCAAGAAAAAACAAAAAAAAATCCTATTCAGGTTTTAGTTGATGCAATTGAAAAATCTGCTCCAAGAGATGAGGTGACTGTAATAGAATATGGCGGTGCAAGATATCCTCAAGCAGTAGATGTAAGCCCATTAAGAAGAGTTAATTTAGTTTTAAGAAATATTGCCCACGGAGCATCAGACAAATCATTCAAAAAAAAGAAAACTTTTTCTCAAGGTTTAGCAGAAGAAATTATGCTTGCTTCTGAAGAAAACGGGGATAGCTTTGCTATTAAAAAGAAAAAAGAATCTGAAGCTCAAGCAGATTCAGCGAGATAAAATGGCAGAAGGAGACATTACAAAATTAATGAAACAGCAAGATAGGATTAGAAATATAGCAATTGCCGCGCATATTGACCATGGAAAAACTACTTTTTCTGATAATTTATTAGCAGGTGCAGGAATGCTTTCTGAAGAACTTGCAGGAAAACAACTTGCTTTAGATTTTCATGAAGATGAGGCTCAAAGAGGAATCACAATAGACTCTGCTTCAGTTAGTATGATTCACAATGTTGAAGGAAATGATTATCTTATTAATTTAATTGACACACCTGGACATGTTGATTTTGGAGGAGATGTTACAAGAGCTATGAGGGCTGTGGACGGCTGCATTATTTTAACATGCGCTGTCGAGGGAGTTATGCCTCAAACTGAAACAGTGGTGAGACAAGCTTTAAAAGAATTAGTTAAGCCAGTTTTATTTATTAATAAAGTTGATAGATTAATCAAAGAAGTAAAGCTTACTCCTGAAGCAATGCAGGAAAAATTCATAAGCATTATTGAACACGTTAACAAACTTATAGAAAATATTGCTCCTGAAGCATATAAAGAAAAATGGAAAGTAGGGGTTTCAGAAGGAACAGTGGCTTTTGGAAGTGCTTTTCATAATTGGGCATTAAGTTTTCCATATATGAAAGAACACAATATTACTTTCAAAGATATCATTGACGCTTATCAAAAGGATAATTATAAAGAGTTAGCAAAAAAAGCTCCGCTTCATGAAGTTATTTTAGCAATGAGTGTGCATCATCATCCTAATCCTGTTGAGGCTCAAAAATATAGAATCCCAAAAATTTGGCATGGAGATAAAGAATCTGAATTAGGAAAAGATTTGATTGATTGCAATCCAAAAGGAGAGCCGGTGTTTGTTCCAACAAAAATTGTAATTGATAAGCATGCTGGAGAAATTGCTGCAGGGAGATTATTTTCAGGAACTTTAAAGCAAGGTGATGAAGTTTATATGAATCTTGGAAAAAGAAACACAAGAATTCAGCAAGTATCTGTCTATAAAGGTGCTCAGAGGGTTGTTGTCGACGAGGTTTCTGCAGGAAATATAATAGGGGTTGTTGGATTAAAAGATGTTTTTGCAGGAGAAACAGTTTCGAAAAATGAAATTGAACCTTTTGAAGCTATTAAACATTTATTTGAGCCTGTTGTTACAAAATCAATTGAACCTCTTAAAGCTGCTGACTTGCCAAAATTAGTAGAAGTTTTAAGGCAAATAGGAAAAGAAGATCCCTCTATTAAAATAGAAATTAATGAACAAACTGGAGAAAGTTTGATTTCAGGGATGGGAGAATTGCACTTAGAGATTATTGAAAATAGAATAGTAAGTGAAAAAGGATTAGAAGTTAAAACTTCGCCTCCAATTATTGTCTATAGAGAAACAGTAAAAAAAGAGTCACCTTCTGTTGAAGGAAGAAGTCCAAACAAACATAACAGCTTTTTTATTATTGTGGAACCTTTAGAAGAAAATATTTATGATGCTATTCAAAAAGGAGACATTCCTGAAGGAAGAGTTAAGAAAAAATCAAAAGAGATTGGAGAAATTTTTTCAGGACTTGGATGGGATGGAAATACAGTAAGAAATATTAGAGACATATACAAAGGAAATGTTTTTCTTGATGAAACACGAGGTGAAGTTCATATTGGAGAAGTAATTGAGATGGTTTTAGATGCTTTTGAAATGGTTATGGACCAAGGGCCTTTGGCAAGAGAACCATGCACAAAAATGAAAGTTTCATTAATTGATATTAAACTTCATGAGGATGCAATTCACAGAGGACCAGCACAAGTTTATCCAGCAGTCAGAGAAGCAATAACTGAAGCAATGAAAAAAGCAAATGCCACACTATTAGAACCTTTACAGATTCATTTAATTGAAATGCCTGATAATTTTTTGAGTGCTGTAACAAAATTAGTAGGAGGGAAAAGAGGGCAAATGCTAAATGTAAAGCAAGATAGAAACAATGCTGAGATGGAAGCAAAAATTCCTGTTGCAGAAATGATTGGGTGGAGTAATGATTTAAGATCTGCTACAGAAGGAAGAGGAGTTTCTTCATTAAAAGACCAGTTGTTTGAACCTATTCCTGCTGGAATGAAAGATGAAGTTATTAGAAAAATTAGAAGCAGAAAAGGGCTTGCAGAAAATCAATAATTATTTTTTCCCGTCGATAAAAATATAAAAAAATATTAAAAATGAACACAGAAAGATTTATAAAGTAATTTTTTTATAAAGTATTACAAAAAGTTTAGATAAAATGGCACACGAAAAACCAAATATGAATGTTGTTTTTGTAGGGCATGTTGATGCTGGAAAATCAAC
>CAZBJC010000047.1:0-3455 GCA_964492145.1 Candidatus Woesearchaeota archaeon | reverse complement strand
GCGTTCCGGCTGGGAGTACGGATTGCTATTTACCTTAGAAAAAAATAAGTTACATGTTATTGGTTGTTCAGGTTGCCAAATTGCAGCGGCGACCATGGATATAGACGGAGGTGAGGTAGAAACTTGTCATATATTTCTAACGTGGGGATGGATTAGAGAATTACAAGAATTTTTATCTTTGCAAATATCAAAAAAAGTGAGATTGGAACAAAAAGGACTTGTTTTCGTCGTCGATAGTTTCTATGACTACATAGAATTGAATATGAATCCCGACATACAATATCCTGATTGGAAACACATTCTAAAACATAAAAAAGAGGCGTTGCAAAAAACAACATCAAAACGTCTTTTGCAAGCACTAAAAAAAGATAAGCTTAAATTTATTTTTGCGTAAAATTTTAAACGGATAAAAAAAAACAAAATTCAGAAAGGAACTAAAAAAATGGAAGAAATTACAATTTTTGTGAACGGATATAATTATCAAGAACAATATATAATTTCAAGGCAAAAAGAAAACGGAAAGTATGACTTTGAGTGTCACGGAAACGGAAACTATTGTATGGGGGAAATGTCGGCGGAAAGAGTAGAAGAATTGAAAAAAGAAGGGAGCGTCGTATAAAAATATGAAGATTGAGGTTGAATAAAAACAAAACAATAAAAATTAAAAAAAGGGGAGGCAAAAATGACAAATAAAAGAGCTGAGGAGTTGGCTGAAAGTTTTGTAACCGGAAACATAACACACGTAGCAGAACACACGAAAAGAAAAAGTAGCTATGTCGCCGTGTTGTGTGCCTTAAGAAAAAATTATTCTGCGGAAATAGGGGATGATTACATTCGAATTATGCGCAAGCATTAAAAAAAACTAAAAAAGGAGGGCAAAAAATGAATTGCTATATAGAGCGTAGAAAAGAAAAGAGAACTCAACAGATGGATCGGATTTTTGGAATTCTTAGGAGGGCAAAAAAACAAAATGCAGTAGTAGATCGACTAATAATTGCAAAATATGCAAAAGATGCGATGGAAAGACAAAGAAGATTTGTGACGCTGTCGAGGGACATACAGAAAAGCACGGAAAGAATCGAAAAAATAATAACAAAAAATTAAAAAAAAGTAAAATTAATCTAAAAATCTGCAAAAAATAAAATTTAAGTGAGCAAAAAAAGGAGGGATCAAAGATGAATAATATAAAACAAATGAACAAGGCAAAACAAGAGGCATATTTAAATAAATTGATCCGTTGGCAAGGTGCGATTATGACCAGAAAAGAAAGAATTAATATAATATTGAAAAAAGGTGCGTTTTGGGAAGTTATGGAGGAGCCTGCTGTAAAATGGAACAGACGAAAATTTAATAATATGGATACAAAAGAACAAGCAGAATATATGAAGAGGCATGAAACGGTAGTTGAAAAAGATTATTTAATTTTTGATAATGTGTATTATATTATTACAAAAACAGAAAAAAATTACGTTTGGGATTTATAAAAAAGGAGGATAAAAAATGAAATACAAAGAGGAAAAAGTAAAAATAAACGAAAAAACAATAACAATACACCGTTATGATTTTGCCACACAAATGGCCATGGATAGTTGGTTGAAAAAAAGGGAGCTAAAAAAAGATAATATTTTTGGAGTTAATTTTAGCGACCTGGAGGACGGGGAGACAATATATCATTTTTCTATTGCGGGAATTAGTAGTTTTGAGGTATTTTCTTACCTTGACGTTGACATTGAGGAAGAATCGAAAAAATAATAACAAAAAATTAAAAAAAAGTAAAATTAATCTAAAAATCTGCAAAAAATAAAATTTAAGCAGACAAAAAAAGGAGGTTAAAAATGAAAACAATTGACATTAGACATAAAATAAATTTTCACAAAGGCGACACAAGAGGATCAATCTTAATAAAATTGAATGACGAATGCCATAATGGAAATGCTGATTTTTCGATCACTATGGACGCACAAGAGAAGTTTAAAGGTAGATGGCGCGATAGTTTTGGCGGCTGTTGCCATGATTTTATTTTAAAAATACATCCCGAACTAAAAATATTTGTAGATCTACATCTTTCAGACTCTAACGGCGCACCTATGCATGCGGTAGCTAATGGATATTTTCACGCTTGGAATATGGAAAAGTCGGAGGCGGATAGACAAAAAATTATAATGAAGTATTTAAGATGCACGCAAAAAGAATACAAAGAATTGACAAAAGCAAAAGATAAAAAATATTTTCAATATACAATTGAAAGGCTTGGACTTCCCGCAAGATGGAAAGAAGAGGTCCAAAAAGCAATTGCAGAACTGGAAAAATTGAGCGGAAAAACGTGGGATGCGGGCTATGACTGGAAGAGGTCAAATTATGTTTTTTTGACACAAGAGGAAAAAAGAGAAATAGAAGAAAAGATCGCATCGGGATATTATAGCACAAAAGCTATGAAAAAAAGGGAATACCTGCAGAGAAAAAAAGTGCTGCAGAAAAAAATTACTTATATTAAGGAAGAAGCAAGAAAGGAAAGCAAAGACATTTTAAAAAATGCAAAAGTTGAAATTTGGGCAATTAAAAAAATAGAAAACTTAAAAAAGAAAAATAAAACTTTCATAGTAGACTATGACAACGTTATTTATTATTCGCATACAAACGAACTTAATTTTAATTGGCGTGGGAACTACCCACAAGTCACAAAAGAAAATTATATACTTTTTTGTAGCCACGTCACGGAGCAGGACTTAAAACTACTCCCTAAAAACATTAAAATTACATTCAGTCAAAATTTGCAAAAATTGTTAATTTGGGACAGCAGAACAAAAAAATATATGTAGAATCTGCAAAAATAAAATTTAAGCAGACTAAAAAGAAGGGGTAAAAATGGAAAAGAGAAGTATAAAATTTATTGCCTGCGTGATAGAATAAAAAAAGAGGTAGAACAAAATATTTTAAACTAAAAAGGAGGAGGATAAAGATGCTTAAAATGATAAGAGGGAATGCGTTTCAATTAGCAGAGATTCAGCTACGCCGGGAGGGATTAGAAAATTATACCGCTTTAGAGGTGATTGAAAAAGCGCAGCAAATTGTAAAATTAATCACAAAAAAGCGTGTGTTAATCCAAAAAGAGTTAGAGGAGGTTAAAAAACTAAGCTAAAAATCTGCAAAAATAAAATTTAAGCGGACTAAAAAAGGAGGATCAAAGATGAAAAATAAAAAAATTGGTATGGTAAATACTGAGGATTTTCAACAAGGAATTAAAAAAGCACTGGCGGGAACGGACAAAAAAGCGCGTTCCGGCTGGGCACACAGATTATTGTTTAGCACAGAAAAAAACAATTTAAATATTGTCGGTTGTTCAGATAATCAAATTGCGGTGGCGACCATGGATATAGACGGAGGGGAAGTAGAAACTTGTCGCATATTTTTAGCGCTGGAGCAAGTGAAAGAATTACAAGAATTTTTATCTCTGC
>CAZBJC010000046.1:0-3463 GCA_964492145.1 Candidatus Woesearchaeota archaeon | reverse complement strand
AATGAAGCAAACAAACTCCAATAAAGCCAGCCTTTCCAGTAATTTTGTGCTTTTTGAGAGAATAAATAAAAAGGAGGATTATACTCGCACTGCCAAAATTTACAATCATAATTTTTATAATAATTTTTTTCAACCATATCATCAACAACAGAAGTAATTATTGCTTCTGAACCATTATTAATAACATCGCAAGGAATTTCAAAGACATAGTCATTATATCTTTGAACATATTGAGTATTATTTTTGCAATAAATCTGCATTTCTCCAAGAGAGTCATCAATATTTTTTGCAATACTTGTTTGATTTCTTATAATATCATCAACAACAGAGATTAATTCAGGTTTAACAGTATCATGACTCAAAGACATAGACATAGTTAAAAAAGTATTAGTTGCAAAAAGTGATAAAAAAAGCAAGATACTAACTAAAGTCAGCAAGCCACCTCTTATTAATCCCATAAAAACAATTAGTTAAATAAATTTATAAACTTAACCATCTAAAATAAAGTATGGTAAAAATAGACAAACAAAAATGTGTTGGATGTGGTGCATGTGTTTCAATCTGCCCAGAAGCTTTTGAAATGAAAGATGGCAAAGCTGAAGTAAAATCTCAAGATGCAGATTGTATTGACGAAGCAATTGATTCATGTCCTGTCCAAGCAATAAGTAAATAAAAACAGAAAAATTTAAATAGGCTTATTATATAAACTTATATAATATGAAAAACAAAAGTATTCTGCATAGTCCTACATTAGAATCTGTAATTATGGTAGAGAAAACAATTCAAAGACACAGCCAAGAATATGGAAAGTATCAGTTATGGAAAAAACTTCCAAAAAAAATGATGTATCAAACATTTCAAGTAATTCTAAAGTATTTAAGAGAATCAGGCAAGATTATAATAGACAACGAAGGATGTATAATCTGGACTTATAATCCAAAAAGAATAAAAAAATTAATCTCAAAGGGACTTGTAGTGAAATGAAAGAAATCTCTGTTGCATTTATAAATAAAAAATTAAAAGAGAAATTTAATTCTTTAAAGGAGGATAAATATGAAAGTAAGAAATTATATGAATTTATCAATAGAGCAATATCTGATTTAAAAGAAAATCCTCTTTGTGGAATAAAAATACCTAAAAAATTATGGCCAAGAGGGATATATCAAAAAATATAGTATTACTAACTTATGGAAATACAATCTTCCTAATGCTTGGAGATTAATTTACACTATTGAAACAAATGAAGTAATGATAATGAATATTATTCTTGAATGGTATAATCATAAAGACTACGAGAGAAGATTTAAATATTAGATTTCATTTAATTAATTATGGCTATTCAAAAAGAGGTTAAACAAAAAGAGAGATTCATTAAATGGTTTTCTGAATTAAATAAAGACTCTGGACCAATTGCAGGAGGAAAAGGAGCTAATTTAGCTGAGATATATAATCTCGGAGTTCAAGTCCCGCCAGGTTTTGTTGTCACAGCTCAAGCTTATGATTATTTTATTGAAAAAGCAGGGATAAAACAAAAAATAAAAGAACTTCTCAGTAAAATTGATTATGAAGATACAAAACAATTAGATGAGATAACAAAAAAAATTAGAACTTCTATTGTTGAGTCTAAACTTCCAAAAGAAATGAAAAAAGAAATCCTTGAAGCTTATGAAAATTTAGATATAGGAAGATTTGATTCAAAAACAACAACTGTGGCAGAAATCTTAAATCACACTCCTGAGCCTATTTTTGTTGCTGTCAGAAGCTCTGCAACAACAGAAGATTTAGCAGAAGCAAGTTTTGCTGGACAACAAGATACATTCATAAATATTAAAGGAAATGAAGATTTATTAAAAAGCATTAAAAAATGTTTTGCTTCTCTTTTTACATCAAGAGCAACTTATTACAGGCATAAAAAGGGCTTTGAGCATACAAAGGCAAGTTTAGCAGTAGTTGTCCAGAAAATGATAGACTCAAATAAATCTGGAGTAGTGTTCTCAAAAGATCCTTCTTTTGAAAATAATCATATAATAATAGAAGCTGTCTGGGGATTAGGAGAAGGAATTGTTTCAGGAAAAATTACACCTGATAAATACATTGTTTCAGAAAAATTAGAGATTCTTGATAAAAAAATTTCAGATAAAGAAATTGCAATCACACGTGATTCTTCAGGAAAAAAAGAAATAATAAAATTAACAGAAAAAAAATCAAAACAGCAAGTTCTTAATAATCATGAAATTAAAAAGATAGCACAGATTTCTTTAGAGCTTGAAAATCACTATAAAAAACCTCAAGATATAGAATTTGCAATAGAAGCAGGCGAGATTTATATTGTTCAAACTCGTCCAATTACAACAATTGGAAAAAGAGCAAAAGAAATAAAGCAAATTCAAGGAGAAGTTATTTTATCTGGATTAGCAGCATCACCTGGAATTGCTTCTGGAAAAGTAAAAATAATTGAAGATTTAAAAGATTTAGATAAAATAAAACAAGGCGACATATTAGTTACAAAAATGACTAATCCTGACATGGTTGTAACAATGCAAAAAAGCGCAGGGATTATAACTGATGAAGGAGGATTAACTGCTCATGCTGCAATTGTCTCAAGAGAAATGGGAATCCCAAGCATTGTTGGGACTCAAAGTGCTACAACAAAATTAAAAGAAAATGAAATAATAACAATGGATGCTTATTCAGGAAAAATCTATAAAGGAAAACTTGCAGAAACTCAAAAAAAACAAATTGAACCAATAGTATCTCAAACAAAAACAAAGATAAAAGTAATTGTTGACTTGCCAAGTTTTGCAGAAAGAGCATCAAAAACAGGGATAAAAAAAGTAGGGCTAACAAGAATAGAAGGAATAATTGCAGAGTCAGGGAAACATCCAGAATATTTTTTAAAACAAAATAAAATAAGAGATTATGAAGAGATAATCTTTAAAGGAGTGAATAATATTGCAAAATATTTTGAAGAATTATGGGTAAGAACCTCTGATATTAGAAGTGATGAATTTAATGAATTAGAAGGAGCACCAGCAGAAAAAGAAGCAAACCCTATGTTAGGCATGCATGGAATAAGATATGGATTAAAAAATCCTGAAATTTTAAAGGCTGAGTTAAAAGCTCTGAAAAGAATTGCAGAATCAGGAAAAATAATTGGAATCCTTCTTCCTCAAGTAATATTAGTTGAAGAAGTTAAAAAAGTTAAAGAATTTTTAAAAGAAATAAATTTTTCAAATGCAAAAATAGGAGTAATGATTGAAACTCCCGCAGCAGTGCAGATAATAAGAGATTTAATTCAGGAAAAAGTAGATTTTGTCTCCTTTGGAACAAATGACTTAACACAATATATTCTTGCAGTAGATAGAGGAAATAAAAAAGTCCAGTATTTATATAATGAAATGCATCCAGCTGTTTTATATCAATTAGCATTTGTAATAAGAGTTTGCAAAAGAGCAGGAGTTGA
>CAZBJC010000045.1:0-3468 GCA_964492145.1 Candidatus Woesearchaeota archaeon | reverse complement strand
AGAATTAAATTAGCAATGGATATGTTTGAATAATGGTCTTTCCAAAATTTAAAAATAAACAAGTAGCAGAAGCATTATTTTCTCCAGAGGAATTTATTCAATATAAGAAGTGGGATAAGAGAAAATTTCCAAAGAAAATAATCATTACTTATCAAAAGAGTGTCTTGAATTATTTTAGGAAAAAATTTAGAGGAAAATACAAAAGATTAAAATTGTATCTTAATGATGAAGTATTAATTTATAAAAAAATAGGATTTCTTTATGTTAAAGGAATTGGAGCACCAAATATTGTAACAATTGTTGAGGAATTAATAGCTCTTGGTGCAAAAGAATTTATTAATATGGGCTCTGCAGGAGGTTTGATAGACAGAGGAGTCTTTTTATGCAATAAAGCAGTAAGAGATGAAGGGACAAGTCATCATTACATTTCAGATAGCATTTATTCTTATCCAGACAAAAGTTTAACAAATAAATTGAGTAAATCTTTAGACAAATTTGGTATTCAGTACACAATTGGTGCATCTTGGACTATTGATGCACCTTATAGAGAAACAAAAAAAGAAATAGCTCATTACAGAAAGAAAGGAATTTATACTGTAGAGATGGAAGCAGCAAGTCTTTTTGCATTAGGAAAGTTTAGGAGAGTGAAAGTAGCATCAGTATTTGCAGTAAGTGATGTTTTAGGAGATAAAAAGTGGGACCCCCAATTTCATAAATTTGATTTTAAAAGGACATTAAATAAATTACTAGATGTAAGTTTAGATTGTTTATCAAAATAAAATGGAAGGAGTAATAATTTTTGATGCAAGCAGTTTAATTAGTCTTTCTATGAATGGGTTATTTGATGAGATAAGAAAATTAAAAAAAATCTTTCAGGGAAAATTTATAATTCCAAAAGAAGTAAAATATGAAGTTATTGATAGGCCTTTAAATGTAAAAAGATTTGAATTAGAGGCTTTAAGAATTAAAGAGTTGCTTGATGATAGAGTTTTAGAGATGCCTGATTCTTTAGGAATAAAAAATGAGGAGATTTCAAAGTTAAAAGATAAAATGCTGAAAATAGCAAATAGCATGTTTGAAGGAAATAAAAAAGATATTAAAATTATTCAAGATGGAGAGACTGCTTGCTTGGCATTAAGTAGAATGTTGTTTGATAAAAAAATTCCTCATGTCATAGCTGTAGATGAAAGAACAACGAGAATGCTTGGTGAAAAACCAGAAAATCTTGAAAAATTATTAACAAAAAAATTAAGCACAAGAGTTAAATTAAAGAAAAAGAATTTTAAATATTTTAGAGGTTTTAGATTCATACGTTCAACTGAATTAATCTATGTAGCTTGGAAAAAAGGACTAATAGATTTAAAAGATGGGAAAACAGTTTTAGATGCCTTACTTTGGGCTTTGAAATTTAAAGGATGTGCAATTTCAGGAGATGAGATTAAAGAAATAAAAGCAATGAAATAGTTTAAAAATAAAGCATTTCTAATATCATAAAGGGTGCGTGGTTTAATGGTAAAATATCCGGCTCCAGCCCGGAAGCTGGGGGTTCGATTCCCTCCGCGCCCATTTTTAAGATGAAAAAATTGTATAGCATTCTCCTTATTATAATTATAATAATTCTAATTGGAGTAGTAATATACACTCATTATGAAAAACCTAAAACTCTAAACTCAAATAATAAACATTCTTATGTTCCTTCTCAACCAATTGTTTACGAACCTGCAACAGAAGAGGATTTCAAAAAATTTGAAGAAATTCTTCCAAATAATGAAATAATTCAAAAACTTCCAGAAAATGCTAAAATTTTAATAAAGTTTTATAATTTTGATTCTGGAGAAAGAGAATGGGATTATTCTTATTTGTTAACAAAAGGAAAAGTTGAAAAAAGCTCAGATGAAAATGTTGATATAATTTTAATTATAAGCTCGATGTATTTATCAAAATTCAATGAAAATAATTTTTGTTTTATTATAAAAGATGCAAAAAGAAATGGAGATTTTGGAAGTCAATTAAAAATTTCAAAGATAAAATTATTATGGAAATATAAGAGCGTTATGTCTTATAAAGACTGCTTAGGATTGTAATTTTTTAATAATCTCTTTATATTTTTTATTAATAGGTATCTCAAGAATTTTTGAAAATTTAATTCTTGGTTTTATATGAAAAGTGAAAGGTTTTATTTTTTTTATTTTAAGAACTTTGTTTTCTTTATCAAGCCATAATGCATAAAATGAAAAGAAAACAAAAAAAGAATGAATTGCCAGAGGTTTTTTTAAATCAAACAAAAGAGCTTTGGCTTTTTGTTTTCTTGTGAACATTAACCCAATAATTTTCTGAAAATAATTACAAACAGATACTTGGATTTTAATTTTTTTATTTTTAAAAAAAATTGAAAAAGTTTTCATAAGCTTTAAAAGAGAAAATTAATATATAAATGTAATTAAGAAATATTTAAGAATGCAAAATGATTAATTTAATAATGAAAAGAAGTGTAATTTTCTTATTATTAGGTATCTTGGTTATTGGAGTTTTTTTTGCTCAGCAAAATCATTCTATCTCTCCAAATATCAGTGGAGAAGTTGTAAAGGCTTTAGGAGATAATGAAAGTGTTCGAGTTATGATTAAAATGAAAAATTCTGTTGTTGGAAAAAGAGGAATTGCTTCTGATATAAAA
Source organism: Candidatus Woesearchaeota archaeon (assembly GCA_964492145.1). Classification (GTDB taxonomy): domain Archaea; phylum Nanobdellota; class Nanobdellia; order Pacearchaeales; family GW2011-AR1; genus WJLC01. The sequence goes on along the minus strand of CAZBJC010000045.1, from coordinate 794 downwards.
CAGGAACTAAAAAATTCCATAAAAATAAGACATGAGTTTCAGGATGAGGTATCAGCAATTATTAATAAATCTGAATTAGAAATTTTAAAGAATAATCCTAATGTAAAATCAGTTGAAATTGTTAAAACAAGAAGTATTGCATTACAGGATTCAGTTCCATTAATCAATGCCAGTTCAACCTGGAATTTAAAAGAGAAAAATAATAATCTTACAGGCAAAGGACAAACTGTTTGTGTCTTAGATACAGGAGTTGACTTCACTCATCCTGATTTAAATGAAAAAAATCTTACATGCATAATAGACTGCATTAGTGGAGGAAATTGTGTTGAAAATTGTTCTGCTACTGACGGAAATGGGCATGGAACTCATGTTGCAGGAATTGCATCTGCAAATGGAAGTTTAAAGGGTCTTGCTCCTGGTGCAAATTTAATTTCTGTCCAAGTCTGTGACTCAAGTGGAAGTTGTGGAGGAGATGACATTAAAGCAGGAATTCAATGGTGTGTTGATAATAAAGACGAATATAATATTTCTGTTATAAGCATGAGTTTAGGAGCAATATGTAAATACAGTAATGGGACTTATACTGGATGGTGCCATGAAAATTATTGTAATTCAATTTTTGAAGGTGATGCTATTGATAATGCAGTTGCAAAAAATATTTCAGTGATTATTGCTGCTGGAAATAGTGGAAATACAACACATATATCTGAACCAGCATGTTATGAAAATGCAATACCAGTTGGAAGCATTAGAAAAGATGATTCAACTTTTGATTATAATAGAAATTCTTTAGT
>CAZBJC010000044.1:0-3512 GCA_964492145.1 Candidatus Woesearchaeota archaeon | reverse complement strand
CCAAGTAAAAAAGCATATGAATCAGATGTTGTTTATTTGATTAATGGTTTTCAAATATTTGTAATAATTCTTGGATTATTATTTTTGTAAAGTTTTTAAAAGTAAATAAATGTCTTAATTAAATGGATGAAATAGAGATAAAAGGAGAAGACAGCAAGATTGATGTTAGTGCAAAAGAAATAGAAGTTAAAGGAGATAATAATATTATTAATGTTGAAGGGGAAAATAAAAAAATAGAGATTGAAGGCAAAAATAATATAATAAAAATTAAAAAAGGATTTTCAAAGACTTTTGATTTTTTTAAACAAAAAAAACTTCTTAGTTTAATTGCAGTAATCTTATTTCTAATTATTTTAATTGGAGGAATCTGGGTGAGAACTCAAAATTTGCCTTTACTTAAAGATTCAACTTCAGGAAAAAATATTCCTCTTGCTCTTGACCCTTTTTATTTTTTGAGAATAGCAGAAACAATGATTCAGCAAGGGCATTTGCCAAGTGTTGATATAATGAGATACCCTGCTTTGCATGCAGGATTTAGCCAAGAAATTCTTCCAAGAGTTTTAGTTTTTATGCATAAATTTATGAATTTATTTGGAAATTTTAGCATTGGATATGTAGATGTAATTTATCCAGTGATATTTTTTGCTTTAGGATTAACAGCTTTTTTCTTTTTAATATATTTTTTAACAAAATCAAAAACAATCGCTCTGATTAGTGCAGGATTTCTAAGTTTTATTCCTTCTTATCTTTACAGAACAATGGCAGGTTTTGCAGACCACGAAGCAATTGGAATGTTTAGTGTTTTTTTAGTTTTACTTGCATTTGGATTTGCTTTAAAATTTTTAGATAAAAAAAATAAATCACTAATTAAAGCAATTGGATTTGGATTATTAATTGGATTTTTAACAACTTTTAGCATAGTAAGCTGGGGAGGAGGAGCAGTTTTTGTTTATCAGATTATCCCTTTAAGTTTTTTGATTTTTTGGATAATTAATTATAAAGAAAAAGATAAATTTATGTTTAATAGTTTAATTTTTTATTTAACTTGGAATATTTTTAGTATTTTATCTGGATTAATATTTAAATATAATCTTTTAAGTATTTTTACTCGTTATTATTTAAGTTCATATGGATTAATTGGGTTAGGTATTTTAGGTTTTATTATTCTTGATTATTTATTAAGCTTAGAAAAAATTAAAATAAAACAAGAATTTAGACAGTTGTATAGTCTTATTTTAATAATAATTTTCGGAGTAATTGGATTATTTTTAATTGGAAAAAGCCCTTTTGAATTAATTGCAAGCATCTGGGGAAAATTAATACATCCGTTTGGATTGGGGAGAGTTAGTTTAACTGTTGCTGAAAATGCTCAGCCTTATTTAACTGATTGGATTAATCAAACAGGAAAGATTTTATTTTGGTTTTTTTATTTTGGAAGTCTTTTTATTGGATTTGAAATTTCAAAATCTATTAGAGGAAGATTAAGTAAAATCTCTTTTAGCTTATTATGGATTTTAATGATTTCAGGGATATTATTCAGCAGAATTTCTTCTAATTCTGCTTTTAATGGGGTGAATTTTATTAGTCAGGCATTTTATGTTCTTGCAGTTTTGTTATTTGTTTATTATGCTGTTAAAATTTATATTAAAAAAGAAATAAAAATAAAACCAGAATTAATAATCATAGCGTCTTGGATGATTTCTACTTTAATTTCTGGAAGGTCAGCAATAAGAGTGTTTTTTGCAATTACTCCTTTTGTTTGTTTTTCTGCTGGTTTTTTTGTTGTTAAATTATATGACTATTATAAAGAGAGCAAAGATGATTTATTAAAAATGATTTTAGGGGTAGGATTAATTCTTATTTTATTATTTGGTTTATTGGCTTTTAATAGCATGGTAAAAGGTGTTTCACAAACATCAAAATATACAGGGCCAAGTGCAAATTTACAATGGCAAAGGGCAATGGCTTGGGTTAGAAACAATACGGCTAAGGGCTCAATTTTTGTTCATTGGTGGGATTATGGTTATTGGGTTGAATATTTAGGAAAAAGAGCAAGTCTAACAGACGGAGGGCATTATAATGCATATTGGGATCATTTAGTTGGAAGGTATTTATTAACAACGCCTTATCCTGAAACAGCTTTAAGTTTTATGAAAGCGCAGAATGTTTCATATTTGTTAATTGACCCTACTGATATTGGAAAATATCCTGCATATAGCTCTATTGGAAGCAACAATAATCATGACAGATATTCTGGGATTATTGCAATGGTTTCTAATCCAAAACAGATTCAAGAGACTTCAAAAGGAGAAATAAGAATTTTTCAAGGAGCTTTTGGAGTTGAAGAGGACACAGTGTATAATGACAATGGAACAGAAATCTTTTTGCCAGGACCAACTTATAATGAAATGAACAGGCCAGATTATAAATCCTATGTAATTGGAGTTTACTTAGAAATAATTAAAGAAAAAAATAAAACAGGTTTTGAGCAACCAAAAGGAGTTTTTGTTTATAATGGAAAGCAATATATGATTCCATTAAGATATTTATATTTTAATAATAAAATTTATGATTTTAAATCTGGATTAGATTCAGGAATTAGAATTATTCCAGCTGTCCAAGGTGGCAATAATTATGGAGTTCAAATTGACCCTCTTGGAGCTGTTATTTATTTATCATCAAGAACTTTTAATAGTCTAGTTGGACAATTGTATGTTTTAGACAATGCTTTAAATAAATATCAAGGAGTTAAATTAGTTCATGAAGAGGAAAGTCCTTATTTGCAGGGGGTAAATAATTATGGAAGTGAATTTTTATATTTTAGAGGAATCCAAGGTCCAATAAAAATCTGGAAAATTACCACTCCAGATTATATTATTGCAAGAGATGAATTCTTGCGTCCTTCAGGAGCATGGGCTGAATTTGATAATTTAACTTTTGTAAAATCTGCATAATTAAAATGAAAAATTATAAAATAGCACTTTTTCATCCATGGATTAAAAGCAGAGGAGGGGCTGAGAGAGTTGTATTAGAGTTATTAAAGAATTTTAAAAATATTGATGTTTATACATGGGTTTATGATGAGAAAAAAACCTTTAAGGAATTTAAAAAATATAAAATAAATGTAATTGCCCCAAAATTTTTTAAAAGAATTTCAAGAACTTTTCTTTTAAGGAGTTTATTTCTTCCAATAAGTTTTTTTTCAAAAATTCCTCTTGAAAAATATGGTTTATTTCTTATTTCTACATCTGGATTAGCAGAGTTAATTGTATTTAGAAATTATAAAAAAGAGAAAACAGGAGTTTATTGCCATACAATTTTAAGAGCAGCATGCAAAGAAAATATTAAATGGAATTCAAAGAGGTATAAAAATCCTTTTTCAAAATTGATTTATCTGCTTGCAGCAAGAATTTACAAGTTTTTAGAAAAGAGAGCATGGAAAAAAATTAATTGGGCAGTGTTTAACTCAGAAATTAGTTTAAAAAGAGCAGAAGAGCATTCTCTTCTGAAAG
>CAZBJC010000043.1:0-3515 GCA_964492145.1 Candidatus Woesearchaeota archaeon | reverse complement strand
TTGAATTGGCAATCGAAGCAAATAATATAATCCCTCTTGAAGAAACTTTTGAAGAATTAGATATTAATGACGAAGATGAAAAACAAATTTTAGAACTTGCTGAAGATCCTGAGGTTTTCAAAAAATTAGCAATGAGTATTGCTCCAAGTATCTGGGGTTATGAAGAAATAAAAAAATCTCTTGTTTTACAATTATTTGGAGGGGTTCAAAAAACAAGAGCCGATGGTTCTAAATCAAGAGGAGATATTCATATTCTTCTTGTAGGTGACCCTGGAGTAGCTAAGTCAGTTACTTTAGGTTTTATGGCAAATATTTCACCAAAAGGAAGATATGTTGTTGGAAAATCTGCTTCAGGTGCAGGACTTACTGCCACAGTTGTTAGAGATGAGTATCTTAAGGGATGGAGTTTAGAAGCAGGAGCAATGGTTCTCGCAAATAAAGGATTAGTTTGCATTGATGAATTAGAAAAAATGGATCCTCAAGATAGAAGTGCAATGCATGAAGCAATGGAACAACAGTCAGTTACAATTAGCAAAGCAAATGTTCAGGCATCTTTAAGAGCAGAAACCTCTGTATTAGCAGCAGCAAATCCCAAGTTTGGGAGATTTGACCCTTATCAATCAATTGCCCAGCAAATTGATTTGCCTCCAACACTTATCAATAGATTTGATATAATTTTTACTTTAAGAGATTTGCCTGATAGATCAAAAGATGAAAAAATTGCAACCCATGTTTTATTAGAAAATCTTGAAGAACAAACTATGTTAGTTCCAAGAGAACTCTTTAGAAAGTATGTAGCGTATGCAAAACAAAGAGTAAATCCAAAATTAAGCAAAGAAGCAATTGAAGAATTAAAAAAATTTTATGTTGAGCTTCGTAATAAACCTGTAGCATCTGAAAGTGCAATGCGCCCTATTCCAATATCTGCAAGACAACTTCAAGCTTTAATAAGAATGTCTGAAGCATTAGCAAAGATAAGATTAAGCAATATTGTTTCAAAAGAAGATTCAAAAGAGGCAATAGAATTAATGAAATATTATTTAATGCAAGTAGGATATGATTATGAATCAGAAACATTTGATATTGACAGAATTTCAACAGGAATCCCAACCTCTCAAAGAAGCAAAATTATTACAGTAAGAGAAACAATAAATCACCTTGAAGGAAGACTTGGGAGTCTTATTCCAATAGAAGAATTAGAAAAAGAATTGCAAGGAAAACTTAATAAAGACGAGATTGATGAAGCCTTGACTAAACTCCAAGCATCAGGGGATATTTTCAAACCAAAAAGAGGATATGTTCAAAGAACATGAAAATAGCATTAATTGGAACACATGGAACAGGAAAAACAACAATTAGCCACTCCTTAATTTCAAATCTTAAAAAAAAAGGATTAGATGCAGATTTTTTAGGAGAACTAGCAAGAAAATGCCCTTTTCCATTAAATGAAAATACTACAAAAAGAAGTCAGATATGGATAATTCTTAATCAGATAATAAAAGAAATAGAAAATGAAGAGAAATGTAGTTTACTTATTTGTGATAGAAGTGTATTAGATGGTTATTGTTATTATTTAAATAAATTTGGTAATCTAAAAGAAATAGAACCTTTAATTCTCAAGCATCTTCAAACATATGATTTGATAGTAAAAATCCCAATTAGAAAAGGTTTTTTAAAAAAAGATAAAATACGTTCAGTAAATAAAAAATTCCAAAAAGATATAGACAAAATAATAGATTCTTTATTAAAAAAATTTAAAATTAAAATAATGAGATTTAAGGAAAAAGAAATAACAAATGAAGAAATTGTCAAAAGAATAGTGAGAGTAATTAAACAATCTCATAAAAATTTATAAACAACAAGAATAGAATAATAAAATGCCAGATCAACAATTTAAAAGAAATATAGCATATAAATACAGAATAGGAGATTTGCTGATAGGAAAGCCTATTTTTGATGGAGAAAGATTTTCTTTTTTAGAATTAGGAAATAAAAAAATAATAAGAGTAAATATTATAGGAAATATTGTTGATAGATATGATGCTGAAGGAGAAAGAAAATACACTTTTTTAACATTAGACGACGGTTCTGGACAAATAAAACTTAAATCTTTTGGAGATGATGTTGAAAAGTTAAATGGGATTGCTCAAGGACAAACAGTTATTGTGATTGGACTTTTAAGAAATTTTAATAATGAAACTTATCTTTCACCTGAAATAGTTAAAGAGCAAGACCCAAAATATCTTTTAATAAGAAAACTTGAATTAGAAAAAGAGAGAACAAATAATATAGCTCCAGTCGAAAAACAGCAGATTACAGCAATTAAAGATAGAATTTTAGAGTTAATTAAAAATTCAGAAGAAGACGGAGGAATTGAAACAGACAAAATAATTCTTGAACTAAGAGAATCCTCGCCTGAAATAATTAATCAAGAAATAAAAAAACTTCTTGAAGAAGGAATAATCTTTGAACCTCGTCCTGGCAAATTGAGGTGGCTAGGTTAATTAAAATCCAAAATTCTCTAATTCCCTTCTTACAAAACATCTTTCATATTCTTTAGTTTGTTTGATATCTCTTTCTAATTCTACAGATTTATAGCCAAAACTATAAAAAAATTTCTTGCAAACTGAAAAAAATCATCCACAAAAAACATTTTATCAAAAACAAATTTATTAAATAATAATTTATCAGCCACTCCTAACCTGATTCCTTGATATTTCTCTATTAATTCATAATATTCTTTATTTTTCATAAAAAATCTTAAAAAGAATTATTTATAAACTCTTTCTCTTAAAATTTATTATGGAAGATTATGAAAAATTACTCAATAAAGCATATAGCAAAGTCAAGAAATCAAAAACTAGTGGAGAAAGATTTGAAATTCCAAAAATAAAAGGACATTTTGAAGGAAAAAAAACAGTATTAACTAATTTTTTTCAAATAGCATCTCATATAAGAAGAAAACCAGAACATTTTCTGAAATTTATGCTTAAAGAGCTTGCAGCATCAGGAACAAAAAAAGGAGATAAATTAATTCTAAATATAAAAGTTCCAAGTGCAAAAATAAACCAAAAAATAGAAGAGTATGTAAAAGAATTTGTTTTGTGCAAAGAATGTAAAAAACCTGACACTGAATTAATAAAACAAGACAGATTAACCTTTCTTCATTGTTTAGCTTGCGGAGCTAAGCATCCTGTGCGAAGCAAGATTTGAGCAAAAGAATATTTGTCAATAGCTTGCGGAGCTAAGCATCCTGTGCGAAGCAAGATTTGAGCAAAATCTTTTAAATTTCTTTTAGATAGCTTTAAAAAATACAAGAACTTATGAATTTTAAAGCATAATTAAACTATGGAGGTAAAAAATGGCTATTACAGGTTACAGTGTTAAAGCAAAGAAAAAGGTTGAGATACAAGACCCAGTAATTGTTAAAACAGCAAGAGGTGGATATATGGCAAAAGGCAAATGCCCTGAAACAGGAATTACTGTTTGTGCTATGATGTCTAAAGAAAATGCTG
>CAZBJC010000042.1:0-3945 GCA_964492145.1 Candidatus Woesearchaeota archaeon | reverse complement strand
TATATTTTTCTTCAGGAATAATCATATATAATTGAATATATTTTTCAGTTTCTTTAGGGATTTCCTCTTCTTCAACAAAAATCTGAGTTGATTGAGGAGGCAAAATACTCAAAGATTGTGTAAAAGGATATTTTTTAATAATCCAGTTTTTTAATTTTTCTAATTCTTTTCTAACCTTCTCCATTTCCTTTTGAACTTTTTCATCATTCTTAGGTATTATAGGAGGCTTAGATGAATATTTATTATCTAAATTCATTCCAGGAATCTCTGAAGGGTTATCTTCTGCCATATGAAAAAAATGTTTATCCTATTTATAAATCTTCTGAAAAAACTAATCGTTAAACTTAAAAGCAAAGAAATTATTTATTTAATAAGGAAATGGTCCTGTAGTCTAATGGTAGAACACCTCGTTTACACCGAGGAAGCCCAAGTCCGATTCTTGGCAGGACCATTCTTTTTTCTAATAATCTTTAAATACTAAATAGAATTATTTTTACCAGGCGCGGGTAGTTTAGTGGTTAGAATATCTGATTGCCAATCAGGTGACCTGGGTTCGATTCCCAGTCTGCGCATTTTTTAAAGAAAAATGTGAATACACAGAGAATCAGCTCTGTGTATTTTTTAAAAAATTAAAATGTTAAATCTAAGCCAATTATTAAGAGAATCTCAAGAGATTTCATTTTTTAAAAAAATTATTTCATTACGAGATCCTGATATTTATTTAGCAGAAAATTTAAAAGATTATCAAGAAAATTATAAGAGTATAGAATTTCCATGGTATAAAAGATTTCCACTTCCAAAATCTCTTTTTGATTATGAAGACAGAATATATATTTTATTTAAAGGAATTGGATTGGAAAAACCAGTTCGTAAAGACATATTTATTTCTCCTTATTGGTTTATTCTTCATGATGATTCTGGACAAGAATTAGTCTATTGGAATAAAGAAGGATTATTTCCGGCCACAGTTTCTTTTGAAGAAATGCAAGAGCAAGGTTTTAAAGATAATGAATGGGTAGAAGCATTAGTCAGATGCCAGCTTAAAAGCGGTTTCTTAAGTATAGCAGATATTAGAAAATCTTCTCCAAAAAAACCAGAAAAAGTTAAAGAAGCAAGTATTGAAGATCTAAAAACTTGGTTCCCAACTCTTCAGCCTAGTTTTGGATAAATTTTTTATCCTAACTTTTTTAAATACTCTTTTCCTTAATCTTCTATGGCAAAAAAGAGAGTGAAAAAGAAAACTAAGAAATCTAAAAAAATTTCCAAGACAAAGATAAAAAAGGCAAAATCAAAAAGTTTTAATCAAGAAATTAAAAAATCCCTTGAATTAACAAAAGACAAACATAATCCTCAGATTCTTTTTATAACTGTTTTAATTGTTTTTTCAGTTGCTTTATTTAGTGCTCTTTTTGTATCTCCTGTTATACAATCAAGTTGGTATGAAAATATTAAACCAGCAATAACTCCTCCAAATTGGATTTTTCATATAGTCACAGATATTTTATTTTTTATGATTGCATTATCTCTTTATTTTACATGGATAGATTCAAAAAAACAAGATAAAAAAATGATTGCTTGGGAATTTGGTTTTAATTTTTTTCTAATAGCTTTATGGAGTATTCTTTTTTTTGGATTAAAAAGTCCTTTATATGCTTTTTTTGATATAATTTTTTTATTAATCTCAATAATTTCATTAATTTATATCTCCTATGACATAAATAAAAAATCAGTTTATCTTTTAATTCCTTATCTTATTTGGACTGGATTTATAGCAGTTCTTAATCTTTTTGCAATATGATATTTTTTCCATTAGTTGGCGCAATTGCATTAGCATCTCTTACAATTATGGAAAAGATTGTTTTGAGAAAAAGAAAAATTAAAATTACTTTATTTCAAACAGCAACTTTTTTTGCAGCAGTTTTAGTAATGCTTCCTTTTCTTTATTTTTTCTGGAAACTTGAACCTCAAGCATTAAATCCAGTGAATATTCTTATTTTTTTAGGCATAATTCTTGTTTCTGTATTTGCAAATATATTTTCTTTTTTTGCATTAAAGGGTGAAAAAGTCAGCAATCTCGAACCTGCTTTAATTATGGAGCCTTTATTTACTATTTTGCTTGCAATACTTTTTAGTTTTTTTGCAGCAGAATTATATCAAAGAAATCTTCAAGTAATTATCCCTGCTATAATTGCAGGTTTGGCTTTGGTAATTTCTCATATTAAAAAAGAGCACATTCATTTTAATAAATATTTTTTAGCAGCAATTGCTGGAAGTTTTCTTTTTGCTTTAGAATTAGTTATGTCTAAACTAATTTTGAATTATTACTCTCCTCTTTCTTTTTATTTTTTTAGATGCTCAGCAGTTTTTTTATTAAGTTATTTATTTTTCAGGCCAAAATTCTCAGAGATTGACATTAAATTAAGAGGAAAAATTTTTTTAATCGGCTTTCTTTGGGTTTTATATAGAATTATTGTTTATTATGGATATCTATTATTTGGAGTTATCTTTACAACTTTAATAATTATGTTAGGCCCTGTTTTTGTATATCTTTTTGCAAGAATTTTCTTAAAAGAAAAATTAAATTGGAAAAATATTTTAGCTTCAATAATTATTATAGCTTGTATAGTTTATGTGTTGATTTAAAAGAAGTTCTTATAATCTTACTGTATAAATCTTTATAAAACCTAAAAATATGAATTTTTTATGTTTGCAGGAATTGACTCTGTGCAAAATATTGAAGTTTTTTTAACTCCAAGAGAAATAAAAATTATTAAAAAAGGAATTGAAGGAGTTTTAATTAAATTGCAAGACCCTCAAGAACAAGGAAGGATTTTTATTTCTATTCAAGGAGATAGGTCAAGTGAAAATAGTTCTGGAAGTATTGGAGTAAATACTGAAGATTTTTTTAAGAACGAGGTGTCTTTATTTCTGTCAAAATTTGCTTATGAATCTCTTGTTGAATATGGGCGAATAGAAACAAAACATTTAATTGGAAAAAATAAAAGCAAAGCAGGAATTTATGATATATTAAGGCTTAATGAAGAAGAAAAATTATATGCAGAAAGTTTAAGATATTATTTAAATAAAAAACATCAAGTTGCAAGATGATTGCAATAATCTTTAAAAACCTGGTTTTAATTACTCTAAGATGACAAGATTAATAAAATACCTTACTTTAGCAGTTTTATCATTTGCAGGGATTGGATGTAATTCATTTCAAAAATCAGATATAAATGAATTTAGAATAGAAAGGGTAAATGAAAGAGTAACCCAATCTTCAAAAAATTTAACAAGAGTCTTTAATTATTTTGAAACAGAAACAGATAGTCTAGCAAAAAGATTAAATGATGAGCAAGCAAGGACTTTTTCTTGGAGACAAGAGTCAGAAAGAAGAATGCAAAATCTTGATTCTTCTCAATCTCAAACTTCTTTAAGAGTTGATGTCTTAAATATCTCTTTAAATAATTTAGAAAAACAATATAAAGATTTAAACAAAAAATCAAAAGAATTAGAAAAAATAACTACTGATTTAATCTGGAAGCATAAAGAATTAACAAGCAAAGATTCTAATTTTCAAGATGAATTATCTGCTTTGGATGATAATTACTGGGAATTGTCAGAATCTTATAAAGAACTAACAGAAAGAACTAAATTTTTAATTAGAGGATACAGGGATTTAGATAAACGATTTCTTGCAGAGCAAGAAAATAATGAAAAAGCAGGATTAAGGTATAGAAAACTTGCTCAATCTTTTTTAGATTATAAAGATAAAGCAGATAAAAAAATTAGAGAATTAAGAGAAAGACTTCAAAAAGCAGAAGAGGCAATCTCTAATTATCTTAAAGAAAAACAAACTCAAGGTTTAGATTTTAAAGAGCCTGTAGAAACTCCTCTTAAATTAGGCGCTGGATTTTTTTAATTTACAAAATTATTTAAGTAATTTTA
>CAZBJC010000041.1:0-4026 GCA_964492145.1 Candidatus Woesearchaeota archaeon | reverse complement strand
TCTGCTTATGAAGCTTTAATTTCATCAATCCCCCCTCTTTATCAAACTTTAATAAAATTTTTAATAATTGCATTAGGAATCATAATTTATTCTTTAATTGTCTGGAAATTCTATAAATCAATTTCTAAAAAAAATATAATCGGATTAAATCTTAACAAGTATAATAAATCTAAACATCCTTTATTTGCAAAATTAATTGCAGGCGGACTTTTTTTCTTAGAATATCTTTTAATTATGCCACTTTTAATTTTTCTTTGGTTTGCTATCTTTACAATTCTTCTTATCTTTATAACTGAAAATTTATCAATCGATGCTCTTTTGATAATCTCGGCAACAACAATTGCAGCAATAAGAATGCTTGCTTATCATCATGAAGACCTTGCTCAAGATGTAGCAAAAATAATTCCATTTACTCTTTTAGCAACTTCTCTTTTAAATCCAGATTTTTTCTCAGTCGAAAGAGTTCTAGGAAGAATAAAAGAAATTCCAGGAGTTTTTGATAAAATATTAATTTATCTTTTATTTATAATTCTTTTAGAAGCTGTATTAAGACTAATTGATTTTCTTTTTTCACTATTTCAGCTCAAAGATGAACCTGAAGAAGAAGAGGACGAAGGCGAAGAAGAAGAGGAAATAGAGAAAGAATTAGAAAAGCCAGCAAAAAAGAAAAAAAGAAGATAAAAGTTTTTTAATCTTTCTCAACTTCAGGATGACTCTTTTTTGAACAAAGTGAAGAAAACGTAGCATCCTAATCTTTCTCAACTTCAGGATGCTCTTGCCCTTTTTCTAATCTTTCTTTAAGCATTTTAATATGTTTTTCTTTTTCTTCTTCATATTTCTTTTCATTTAATCTTAAACTTCTTACCATGTTTGCAATATATTCCCCTCCTAAGAAATGAGGAGTTAAAACATATGTTGCACCTTTCTTATATAATTCTAAAGCGTCTTTTATTAAATGTGCTCTTGAAATAATTATTGCGTCAGGATTTATTGCTCTTACTGTTTCAATTAAAAGAAGATTTGTCTCAAAGTCTGGAACAGTTGAAACAATCAAATCAACTTTATCTAAAGGAAGCTCATCTAATAATTCAGGATCATAAACATCTCCATATAGACAGGGAATTCTCATTTTATTTAAACTTGCAATTGTGTCTGGATTAAAATCCACTACAAGATATTTCTTTTTTAATCGTCTAAAAGATTTTAACATATTAAATCCAATTCTATTATATCCAAAAAGAATTGCATCATATTTTTTCCTTATTTTTCTTTCTCTTTTAACACTTCTTTTCTCAAAAAAAGATGCAAATCTAGACATTTTAGAATAAAAATTATTTGAATAAATAATCATATAAGTAGAAAGAGTTATTGTCAAAATTAATGTAAGAGTAATTGTTGAAAGAACTTCTTGAGAGATTTGGCCCATAGAAAATCCTAATGCTACAATAATTATTGAAAATTCAGAAATTTGAGCCAAAGTAGTTCCAACTAAAAAATTAGTTCTTTTAGTATACCCAAACATAGCCATAAAAATCATTATAATAATTGGTTTTAAGATTAAAGCAATCAAAGAAAGAATAATTGCATTTGTAATTATTGAGCCAATATTTGAAATCTGAATGTTTAATCCTAAAATAATAAAGAAAATAATCAAAAAGAAATCTCTTAAAGGACGTATTTTTGAACTAATTTCTATGCTATAAGGAGAAATAGCTAAAACAATACCTGCAAGCAAAGCTCCTATTTCAAGAGAAAAACCCCTCCAAGCAAACAATGCTGCAATTAAAAAACACCAAGAAATTGAAAACAAAAATAACAATTCTTGTGATTTAGCAATTCCTCTTGTTATTCCAGGCAAAACAAATAAACCAATTAAAAATAATATTATAATTAATCCTGCACCACTTAATAACCCTTGTATAGCAAAAGTAGTCAAAGAATCAACATTATGAAAAGATGATATAAACATTAAAACCCCAATAGCCACTAAGTCCTGAACAATCAAAATCCCTATTGAAATTTTTCCATAAAGAGAATCTAATTGTTTTTCATCTGAGAGAAGTTTCATGATGATAATAGTGCTGCTAAAAGAAAGAGCTATTCCGATATATGCTGATGAAATAAGAGAATAATGAAGAAGATAAAATGCCACTAAAAAAGAACCTGCAAAAGTTAAGATTATCTGAGCAAGCCCAATCAGCAAAGACGAAGTTCCTATCTCTTTGATAACTTTAGGATTTAAATGCAAACCAACCATAAATAACAGAAAAGCAATTCCAAATTCAGAAAAAATATGAATTATTTCTGTAGAAAGCCCAAAATTTAAAACAAAAGGACTGATTATAATTCCTGCAACAATATACCCAATAATAATTGGTTGATTAAACATCCTTGCTATATAAGAAACAATAAATGCAACTAAGAGAATAATTGCCAGCTGAATAAATAATATCTCCATATAATTTTCTCCTCTTTTTATTATTAAAAAAAATATACTATAAAAATCTTTCAGTTATTAGCTAGACAAATAAGAGCAAAAGTTTTTAAACTGATTTTGGAATTTAATCTTAGATAAATCAATTTTAAAAAACTAAAAATGCCAAAAGTAAGAATAAAATTAAACAGCATTGATATAGAAATGTTAAATGAAATCTGCAATTCTATAAAAGAATTAGCAAAAAACTCAGGAATTGCAATTAGTGGGCCAATCCCTCTCCCAACAAAAAAACTCAAAGTCACAACACGAAAATCTCCTTGCGGAGACGGTACAGCGACTTTTGATAGATATGAAATGAGAATTCATAAAAGATTAATTGATTTGCCTGCAAATGAAAAAATTCTCCATCATATTATGAGGATGAAAATTCCAAAGTCAGTTAATATTAAGATTGAAGTAAAAGACTAAAATATATTTTTAATTATATATTTCTTTATAAATTCAGGAGATTTTTTTTGTTTATGGGCAATACAAAAATTCCTACTCTTTATGTTGAAGGAGAAAATATTCCTGAAACATTCTATAAAACATTTAAAGAGGTTCATGAAAAAGGACTAAGATTAAGAACTCAGTATGATAGAAAAAATCCTGATGGAACTTATTTAGACCCTCCAAGTAAAGATGCTAGAGTTATGATAAGAATTAATGATTTGTTTGGGGAACCAAGTCTTCCTATTATTAGTTATGTTCAAGTAGGAAAATATATTGCTGAAATGTTAGGAGCCAAAGACTACTTAGTTCTTCCAAGAGATGAACTATTAAGAAGAATTCATAAGAGTGAGGAAGATTTTGAAGCGACTGAATGGCCTTATGCATATCATCAAAGATTAACTGCTTATCCCTTAGCTGACGGAACTTTAAATCAATTAGAAAAAGTAGTAGAAAAACTTGCACATGACCCAATTACTAGAAGAGCAATAGCAATAACAGGAGTTCCTGAAATTGATTTATTTATGAAATCAGATGCTCCTTGTTTAAGAGAACTTCAATTTAGAGGAATTGAAGATGAGCAAGGAAGAATTGTTTTAAATACATTTGCAAGATGGAGAAGCAGAGATTTGTATAAAGCTTGGTGTGATAATATTATTGGATTAAGAAATCTTATAAGAATGAGAGTTGCTGAGCCTCTTGAAGAAAAAACTGGAAAAAAAGTAATTATTGGGCCTTATTCTGAAGAAAATGGTTCATTACATATTTATGGGCAGGATTATTCAGAAAAAGGGGCAGATTCTTTCTTAAGAAATAATCCTTCTTTAGAAGAATACATAGAAAGAACAAGAAATTTACAAGATGCTTTACAAAATAATATAATAGAAGAATTAAAAGACTTAAAAAAAGAAGGAGAAGGAAAGGAAAAAATCTGGAATTTTCCTCTAGAATCAATTGCATTAATTGATAGACTTATTAAAGATTTTGAGTCAGGAAGAGTCAAACCTTAAAAATGGAAAGATCATATTACATTGTTATTGAAGGAGGAGAAGGATGCGGGAAGTCAACTCATGCAAAATTATTAACTCAGTTTCTTAATG
>CAZBJC010000040.1:0-4055 GCA_964492145.1 Candidatus Woesearchaeota archaeon | reverse complement strand
TAACGTAATCTTATCCAGATTTTTGATGAAAAACAAAATTCCTTATGTATTATATGCAGGTGCATGGGAATATAAGGAAAAGTTACTGAGGCATAAAATAAATGAAAGATTAATTCTAAAAATTTTAAAAAATGCAGAAAAATGTTTAGCTTACGGGACAAGAACAGAAAGATGGCTTTTGAAATTAGGAGTTAAGAAAAATAAGATAATTAAAGTATATAATATTAACCCAAACATTTATTTAAACTTAAAAAAAAGTAAGAGAAAATTAAAGAAATTTAAAAACAAATTAGTTATTCTATATGTAGGTAGAATTATAAAACGAAAAGGAATCAATTACCTGATTAATGCTTTTTCTCAAATAAAGGAAAAAAATACAGTATTAGTTATTGTAGGAGGGGGGGATTTTTATAATTTAGGAGAAAAAAGTTTAGAAAAAAGTTTGAAAAAGAAAGTTAAAATCTTCGAGAAAGAAAAAAGAGTTTTTTTTGAGGGAGAGAAAAAACCAGAGGAAATCCAAAAATATTATCTTTCTTCAGATATTTTTGTTATCCCATCTATTACAAAGAAAATTGGGGAACCTTGGGGGCATGTAGTGGAAGAGGCTCTTTCTTTTGGTCTTCCAATTATAACAACGGACGCTGTTGGAGCAACAGAAGATTTGATTAAGGATGGGGGAAATGGTTTTATTGTTCCTGAAAAAAATTCAGAAAAATTAAAGGAAGCCATCGAAAAGCTTATTAAAAACAAAAAGATGAGAGAAATTATGGGAAAAGAATCTTTGAGAATCATCAAACAAAAAAAATTTAGTTTTGAAGAAATTTTAAAGGAATGGGTTAAGGTTCTTGAAAAATGAAAATAAAGAACATTATGATTACCTCATTTCTGGGGCTAGGAAACACTATAAATTTGATACCACTCGCAGAAAAAATCAAAAGAAAGAACCCCTGTAAAAAGGTTATTTTTTTGGTTCTTAATGACTTATTCAAAGAAATATTAGAAAAAAACCCTTTTATCGATAAAATTATAAAAATTCCTGAGGAAAAAAGCCTTTGGAAAAACTTTTATTTTAGTTTGAAATTAAAACAAGAGGTTAATAACAGTCAAACATTATTTATTACAACATATCCTCATGGCCCAAGAAGAGATAATTTCATTAAATTTTTTTATAACCCAAAATACAGCATAGTGGTTAATCCAAAAAACAGATTAGAAAAAGTCCTCTACCAAAAGAAAATAAAAATTAAAAAAAATCATGATGTGGTAAACAATCTTAAGGCCATTAAAAAATCTCCAAATTATTTAAGACCAAAAATATTTTTGAGTGAAAGTGAAAAAAATCTTGCAAAAAAAGAACTAAAAGATAAAAAAATTAAAAAAAATGATAAAATAATTGGTATTCATCCTGGATGTGATAAAAATAATTCTAACAAAAGGCTTCCAATAGAAGAATTTTATAAAATCATAATAAAATTGAAAAGGAATAAAAGGAAATTTTTAATTTTCTTTGGTCCAGATGAGAAAGAGATGATTCCTAAATTTGAAAGAATTCTTAAGAAGGATATTGATAAGACTATTTTCCTAATTTCAGATAGAAATATAAAAAGTATAGCGTCATTAATTAGTGTTTGTGAAAGATTTATATCTAATGATAGTGGTTTAATGCACATTGCAGAAGGTGTCGGAGTAAAGAAAATTGATGCCTTCTTTCTAGAAAGTAAAATTTATCGTAATGCTCCATTAAATAAAAAAAATAGGTGTTATAAGTCAATAGAAGAATTTATAAAAAAAGAAGATTTTAAATAGATCTTAAAAAACTAAAGAGTAGGTTAAAAATGAAAATCAATAAAAAATTAAATGTTGGTTGTGGGAAAGATATAAGATCAAAAAAACAGGGTGGATTAATTTGGATCAGCATAATAAAAACGGGGCAGATGTTATATTTGATCTGAATAAAATTTATAAAAATAAAAAAATGCCTTTTAAAGACAATAGTTTTGATTACATATATTGTTCACATGTTTTTAGAAGATTTTATTGAACCAACACTAATAATTTTGGGAATTATAATCTTTTTAAAAAAAGTAAGACCACTCGAATAAATATCTAAATTGTTCTGATTTATCTAGATAAAAAACATAAAAGTTTTTAAAATAAAAAATGAACCATAATTTATGGAACTAAAAAGAAAAATAAAACATAAAATCAATAGAAATTCTTTTCTATTTAAATTTCTTAAATTTAAGTACAAAATATTTCTTGAGCCATTTATTAAATTACTAGAAAAAAGAAAATTAAAAAAATTTAATAAGCCGATATTTAAAAATTTTTTAGTAAAAGGGCATAAATTCAAACTTTTATTGGATCCTTCTAATGGAGAAACAGATAAAAATTCTTACTTGAATGACATATATGATAGAAACACCACAGAGATATTATTGAATTATCTTAACATTGATTCTACCTTTTTAGACATAGGTGCAAATATTGGATACTTTACTAATCTAGGAGCTTCAATATGTAGAAAAGGCAAGGTTTTTGCATTTGAGCCCATAAAAAGAATCTATAATCAAAACATAAAAAGCATAAGAAAAAATAAATTTGGAAATGTTAAAATTTATAATAAGGGGTGTGGAATGAAAAAAGAAGAAAAAACCATATTTCTTGATAAGGGCAACTTAGGAGCATCTACTCTTTTAAAAAAAGTATCCACACAGAATAAAATTGCCAAAGAAAAAATAGAAATTGTCAAAATAGATGACATAATAAAAAAAAGGGTAGATTTAATAAAAATGGATATAGAGGGTTTTGAATATTTTGCTTTTAATGGAATGAGGCAACTAATAAAAAAATGCAGGCCAAAAATAGTCTTTGAGTTCTCACCTTATTATTATGAAAACATTAAAAAAGGGCTATCCTTAAAATTTCTAAATGAATTAAAAAAAATGGGGTATTCATTAAAAGATATTGAAGATAATCAAAAAATTAATAATTTTAAAAAATATTTGTGTAAATTTAAAGGAAACCAAAGCCATTCAAATATATTTTGTTTTTAAATTTAAAAGAAAATATTAAATTAATCAAAAAAAACTTAATTAAAGGAATAAGAAATAAAAAAATAAAAGTTTTGAAAAAGGCAGTTTGGGAAAAAGATGGAGAGATTATTTTTAGAGTAGACAAAAATTCTTTGGGTAAAAAAGATTTCGGAATGATACCTGGGTCAAAAGAAATTTTGTTAGAATCTGTTAGCTGGAACAGAATTTTAAAAAAGAGATGGGATATAGCAAAAGTAGACTGTGAAGGAGGAGAGAAATTTTTATTAAAAGAAAAAAATGAAACTTTAAGAAAAATACCCTCTTGGATTATTGAAACGCATAATTTAAAAATTAAAAAAAGAGTAATTCAAAAATTTAAATCAGCGGGTTTCTCCTTATTAAAAAAAGAAAAATTAGGGAAAGGGATACATCTATTAACTTTTAAATTAAAATAATTTCTTTTTCCAAGTTTCAGGAGTTTTTTCATTAATTATTTCCAAATCAAGATGATAATGAAATGGCTTTGTTCCTCGAGATTTGATATATTTGATCATCTCTTTTAAACCGTCTCTTAATGAAGTTTTAGTTTTATATCCCAAAAGATTTCTTGCTTTATCTGCTGAACATGTTGCAAATTTTACTTCTTGAGGTCTTCCAGGTTTGTAAATTGGTTTTAAGTCAAAATTAATTAATTCAGCGATTATCATCGCCAGCTCATTTATTGACACAAATTCTTCATCTGGACCGATGTTAATAACTTCACCTACAACATTCTCTTGAAACCCTAATTTTAATAAACAATCAATATCATCCTGGATAAAAGAAAAACATCTTTTTTGTTCACCATCTCCATAAATTATCGGCTGTCTTCCTTGAAGCATTAAATTTATCATTATTGAAGCCACATTTCTATAAGGATCGTCATATTTTTGCCTAGGTCCAATAATGTTATGTGGAACTGCAATAACATATTCCATCCCATGAACTTCTGCTAAATTTTTAATAATATTTTCAGCATAC
>CAZBJC010000039.1:0-4186 GCA_964492145.1 Candidatus Woesearchaeota archaeon | reverse complement strand
GTGTTTAACTCAGAAATTAGTTTAAAAAGAGCAGAAGAGCATTCTCTTCTGAAAGATAAAAAGATTAAAATTATTTATCCTCCTATTGATTTAAAGAAATTTAGCAAATTAAAGATAAAGGATAAAAAATTTCTTTTATGTGTTTCAAGATTTAATCCAGACAAAAGACAAGATAAAGTAATTCTTGCCTGGAAAGAATTTGTAAAAGAACATCCAAAGTATAAATTATTTTTAGTCGGAAATATTGAAAATAAGAAATTTTTTGAAAAAATTAAGAAAATGGCAAGAGGAGAGAAAAGCATTAAGATAAAAACAAACTTAAATGAAGGAAAATTATTAGAGCTTTATGAGACATGCTCTGGGGGTATTTTTTCAGGGTATAGGGAAGATTTTGGGATTGTCCCTTTTGAATTTTTAGCAGCAGGCAAGCCTCTAGCAATAGTTGAAGGAGGAGGATATGAAGGACTCATAAAAAATCTCCCCCAAGTTGTTTTCTTTAAAGAAAATAACAATGAAAAAGAATTTGTAGAAGACATGAAAAGAGCCATGGAAAGAATAATAAAAAAGAAATCAAAAAAAATTAAAATAAAAGAAGTGTCAAAGAAAAATTTTATAAAAAAAATAAATGCCTTAATAAGATGAAAAACAAAATAAAAGTTTATTTGCAATTTCCTTGGAGATTTTCTGATCCAATTTTTTATAAATCTATGATTAAATATCCTCCAAAGAGTATTGAATATATTTTTAAAGATAATATAAAATCCAAAAAAAATCTAAACTTTTCTTTTTTAAATAAAGTAAAAAAAACTATAAGAGCAATTTTACAAAAAATTTATCCTTCTCTTCCAAATGCAAGGTTAACAAAAACAAAAGAGAAATATGATTTGATTCATTGTGCTCATTGTTTAAGCTTAAATAAAAAATCATGGGTTGCAGATATAGAATTTCCATCTCAGCTGTGGATGTGTGGAAAAGAAAGAAGAGACAAAGCAAAAAATATTTTAAAATTATTAAAAAATAAAAATTGTAAGAGCATTTTAACATGGACTAAGGTAGCAAAGAAAAGTATAATAGATTCCTTGGGAGATAAAGAGATAGGAAAAAAAATAGAAGTTGTTTATCCTGCAATTCCATTCCCAGAAATAAAAAAGAAGAAACATAAAGGAATTAATTTACTTTTTGTTGGGAGATATTTTATTGGGAAGGGGGGGCATCATGTCATTAAGGTTTTTGATTACTTGACAAAAAAATACAAAGATGTTAATGCAATTTTTGTTTCAAATATCCCAAAAAAAATAAAAGAAAAATATTCAAAAAATAAAAAAATTAAAATTTTTGATATTATCCCCCAGGAGATTTTGTTTAAAGAAATTTATCCTAAATCAGATATTTTTGTTTACCCGGGATATAGTGATAGCTTTGGATTTGCAATGATAGAATCTATGAGTTATGGTATTCCTGTTATAACTGTAGATGGATACTCAAAGGAAGAGATTGTAAAAGATATGAAAACAGGTTTATTGATTAAAAGTGAAGGGAAGATAAGCACACAAGAAATAAAGAAGAGAGATAAAAATCTTGATAAAAAATTAATCAAAGATTTAATTAAAAAAACTTTGTATTTAATTAAAAATGAAAAACTAAGAAAAAAGATGAGTAATGAATGTCTAAAAGAGATAAAAAGCGGAAGATTTTCTATAAAAAATAGAAATAAAAGACTTGAAAAAATTTATTTAGCTGCTATTAAGAAGGATGGAACTTCTTAAAGGTTTGTAGAAACTTTTTTCTTTTCCCTTTATTTGTAATAAAGATATAAAAAGATCTTAATCTTAGTTGGATAAATCCAATAAAGTTGGAAAGGATTAATGTTGGCAAATGATACCATTTTGCTATTTTAAAAAATTCTATAACTCCAATAAGTTCATACTTGATTCTTTTAAGAGGATGCATTCTCCATGCAGAAATCCCGCATAAATGCCAAATAACAGAAGAAGGGACATAAAATAATTTGAATCCTTTTCTTTTAATTCTTAAAGAATATTCTAATGTGTCCAATCCGCTTAAAAAAAACTTGGGCCTTAAAAATCCTGCTTTTTCTACAACTTCTTTTTTTATTAACATGGAACACCCAGTTATGAAATCTGTTTCACAAATTTTATTTGTATATTTATCGTCCTTTAACCTTCCTGTCCAAGGATTATATTTAACTTTTCCCCTCCACCATATTTTATTTTCTTTGTTGTATATTTTTGGAGATGCGCCTCCATAGGAAGGATTTTTTTCAAGCACTTTAACTAATTCAGTTAAAAAATCTTTCTTTACAACAACATCATTATTTGAAATAAGATAATAAGGAGAGTTATACTTTTTCTTTGCATAAAGAATTCCCCTATTACAGCCTTCATCAAAACCCCAATTTTTTTCAGAACGAATAAAATCAATTTTTTTGTTTTTTTTAAAAATTTTTTTTAATTCTAATGCTTCATTTTTTTCTGAAGCATTATCATAAAGTATTATCTTATAATTTGAGTAATCGAGTTTTAACATTGATCTTAAACAGTCTACTGATTCTTCAATTCCATTCCAATTTATAACAATTATGCAAACGAGAGGTTTTTTTGATTGATTCATGTAAAAAAAGTCCTAGTTAAGTTTATAAGTTTTATTGGACTCCAAAATTTATAATGAAAATTTGCATAATCACAAAATTCTTTCAGGGAATTCATAAATGCTCTGGGGGGATGGAGGCTCATGTAAAAGATTTAATAATAGGATTAAAGAAAAATAAGGATATTGAAATAAGTATAATTACTTCTGAGCACCCAAAAAAAATTAGTTATGAAAAGAGAGATGGAGTTGAGATTTTCTTTGTAAAGGGAAAAATTTCAAGAAATCCTTTTTCAAGATATAGATATTTTAATGAAGTTGGGAAAAAATTAAAAGAACTTAATTATGAAAAAAAATTTGATATTTTACACATTCAAAGCGATTTTGGAGTTGGATATATCAATAATTTAAACTCAAAAATTCCAATTATCACCACTGTTCATGGGACTGCTTTAGATGAATTTTTTGGTTCTATAAAAACAAAACCTTATCTGCTCCCAATTTGGGCAGTTTCTCTTCCAATTTATTATTTAACTGAAAAAAGAATGCTAGAAAAATCAAATAAAATCATTGCAGTAAGTGAATTGATTAAAGAAGATGAAATTAAGCAGCATCAAATCCCCTCTAAAAAAATAAAAACAATTTACAATGGAATTGATTTAAATAAATTTAAATCCTTTGAAGAAAAAAAGATAAAAAGTTTAAAAGAAAAATTTAAAGATAAAAAGATAATTCTTTCTGTAGGGAATATAATAAAACAAAAAGGCTATCATCTTCTTATTGAGATTCTTCCAGAGATTATAAAAAAAGAGCCGAAAACTTTATTATTAATTGGAGGAGAAGGGAATTATTTAAAAGACTTAAAAGAGATTGCAGAAAAAAATAAATCAGAAAAAAATATTCTTTTTTTAGGAAAAATAAAGAGAGAAAAGCTCCCAAAATATTACAATCTTTCAGATATTTTTGCATTTCCCAGTTTAAGAGGAGAGGGTTTACCATATGTTCTTATAGAAGCAATGGCATGCGGAAAAAGCGTAATAAGCTCCCCAAGCGGGGGGATAGTCAATATAATCAAAAATAATAAAAACGGGCTTTTAGTAAAAAAAGGGGATAAAAAAGAATTGCTAAAAGGGATACTAAATCTTTTAAGAGATAAAAAACTAAGAGCAAGATTAGGCAAAGAAGCAAGAAAAACAATCAGGAAAAAATTTGACTTAAAAAAAATGATAAAAAAATATAAAGAAACTTATCAGGATTTGTGTAAATGAAAAAGATATTATTCATAACAAATAAAGCCCCGCATTATAGAATTCCTTTATTTAATGAACTTGCAAAAAAACTAAATATTAAATTTATTTTTACTCATGAAAATAAGAAAATCCCTGGATTAAAGGCAGATTATGAATTAATAAAAGGAATAGGGTATAAAAAATACAAAATACATCCTGGATTGATAAAAATAATAAAAGAATATAAACCTTCAAAAGTTGTTTTACTCCCCCCTGATCCTTTGCACCTAATTGATAACGTAATCTTATCCAGATTTTTGATGAAAAACAAAATTCCTTATGTATTATAT
>CAZBJC010000038.1:0-4248 GCA_964492145.1 Candidatus Woesearchaeota archaeon | reverse complement strand
GATTTAAAGCAGTGAATGATGACATTAAATTATTAGAAAGATTTGGATTTATAGACCTTGTTGAAGAAAAAACAAAAAATAGAATACGTCATAAGCCTGAGATAGTTGTTGACAGCATTACAATAAATCTCTATATTTAATAATAAACCCTGAATTCAATTTCTACTTGATTAATTACTTGAGGAGTAGAGCCTTTGAAAGTGTTTGTTTTGTTCCCTTTTTTTAAAAAGATAAGAGTTTCTTGATTTTCTTTTGTTATATTTAATTCATATGCTTTTACAAGAGGGCTTTTCCAACTTTTAGAAAGAATTTCTGAGATAGTTTTGTTTAAAACATCACAGCTTTCTTTTTCATCAAGACATCTTTGATTATTTTTGCACTTTGAGATTAAATCTCTTATAGGCAATTTTCCAGAATAATCACTGCAATTGCTTGTGTATTGCAATACTGATGAAATGAAACTATCAACTTCATAACTCTGAATTTCTTTTACTTTATGATTTGATAATATAAAACTGAGAAAAATAAGAAGAATAACAGCAACTACCACCATAATAAGAGCAAATCCCACCATCTCCTCTTGCGCTCTCTTGTTTTGCGCTCTTTTAGAGTACAAACTAGTAATCTCTGATTTCTTGTTTTGCGCTCGCTTTGCTCGTTCAGAGTGCAAGTCATTAATTCTTAATATTTTTTTATTCATTTTTATTATAAAATACATAGATTTTTCCTAATTTACAATCATTATAAACTCCTAATTCATCTGAGTTTTTTCTGCATAAAGCTACAAAATTTGAAGCAGGAATTCCTATTTCTCCTTTTGAAAATAAATCAATAAAATCACAATCAGGATAATTACTTTGGGTGCATTCTTTTTTTCCATCAGAAGGATAGATTTCTTTTATCTCAATATTAGAAACTTTTCCCCAAAATTGAGAGTATTTACTAATAGAATCTTTAAGAGCCATGACTTTATCTAAATCAATACAATTACTTCCACACGAAAATTCAGGAGAATTTGCTAATTTACTTACTAAAAGCATTGTATTCTCTTCTTCAAGAGCAATTGCACTTTCTTTTAAACCTGAAAAAGACCATATTAATACAAATAAGCCAATCAAGATGAAAAATAATGTAACAGCCATTAGCATAAATGCCATCTGCTGTATTTTCATTTGTCCTTGTTTCGAGGACAAGATAGTAATCTTTGATTTCTTGTTTTGCGCTCTTTTAGAGCATAAGCTAGTAATTTTCAATTCTTTTTTTACCATAAATTACACACTCCTTGATTATTTTTGTCTTCAAGATTTTCAACAACATCAATAATCTTAAATAAATCTTCTGAATTTTTAAGATTCCCTGCCTGACTTGTTAAAACATCCAAATCATCATTCATATTAGTCTCACATGTATCTGAAATTAAATTGGCTTTATTTTTATAAATCTCAGCCAAAGATTTAACTCTCTTCATTAATCTTTTTAATCCACATTCATAAATCTCTTTATCTGCAAAAATTCCTGCATACATTAATGAGTCAGAATAAAAATAAACTTTTTCTCCTTTTTTATCTATTATTCCATTTAAATAATCAACATTAATATCACAATTATTATCTTCAAAACAAACTTTTACTGAATCTTGTGAGCAGTTGTCTATTAAAAGATTTTCTTGATTTAGATTTTCTAATTCTTCTTTTATATCATCTGGAGCATCAATAAAGCAGTATTTATCTTTTGAAGAGACTATGTATATTAAATCAGAAATTTTAAAAGGAAAATTAAATGGTTTTGAAAAAATAAACATTTTTTTGCCTTCAATTATTTTTTTTGAAAAAATATATTTGTTTTGAAAACCTACATCAATATTTGTTTTGCTCCATTTTTTAAAACTTTCTTGAGAAATTCTAATTAATTGCTTTCCAAATTCTCCATTACTATTACAACTGCAAAATAATCTTGTATTAACCGGAAAAGTCAAAGACAAAGATTGAGCTCCTTGAAAACTTGTTTCAAGAGGATTTAGCAGGATTCCTAATTCTTTGCTTGTTTTAACATCTTGATATGTCTGCCCTGAGTGAAATAATTTAGTAACCCCATAAATTGCAAGAAACAAAATAACAACCCCGACAAGAATTGCAAATAACCAAGAAAAAGATATCTGCAAAAAACCTTTTTTTTTCATTTTATCTTGTGATTGTAACTAATGTGTCTCCTGAATTCATTTTTATTGTCATTTTTATTTTTCCTTTGACACTTCTGATGCAAAAAGGATTTTCATCTTGAGTAATTTTTTCTAAATCAATATGTTTTATTTGAAAACCATTAATGTCTCTTTTTGAATCTATAGGATATAAAATTAAATTCTCAGAGCCATAATATCCTAATTTCAAATCATTGTAAAAATCTGAATTTATTCCTTTTTTTTGCTTATTAAAATCTGCAAAGCAAACATATTCTACTGACGATGGAAGATTATATGTTTCTTGATTTGAACCTAAAGAACTTTGCCAGATTTTATCAACATCTTCTTGGAGATTATTAAAGAATTTTCCTGTATTAAGAGTGTTCATCCAGCCTAAAGCTTTCACAATAGCATATCCTGCAAAAGAAAGAAAAACAATTATCAAAATAATTGAAAAAATCATTCCAAAAGATAATTTCATCTGCCCCTTTTTCATAATTAAAATAGAAATCTCTGACTTATAAATTTATTTAAAGAGGTTTTGCAATTATAGAGCATTCATCTGGATTTGGCTCATTTCCAAAGCTATCTTTGCATTTTATATAGAATTTTGTTTTTACATTCCAATCAGTACTATGGCTTTTTTTGTTTTCATCAGTGTTTATTGGAACTCCATTTTCAAAAACATAATTACAACTTGTTGTATCATAAACACATTCAGATTCTTCATCAGTTATTATTTTTAAAACATTTTCTGCTTTGTAAAGTCTTGTGACTACAGGAGCATTTATATCGCTTTTAACACTAAAATTAACCTGTGATGTATCTGAGTTTCCTCCTAAATCTACACATTTTATATAATATTCATAACTTCCTTCTGGAAGATGAAGTTCTGTTGAATGATTATAACTTCCTGTATCATGGAATTGAATAAAATCCTCACTTGTTCCTTTTTCTCTAAATGAGCAAATAGCTTCTCCGTCTTTATATCCTGCAGAAGTCTCAGCTGTTAAAACAACTTTAACATTTTCAGTTGAATCTATTACTTCTCCATTTGGACCTGCTTTGTCAATTACTAAGGGCTGAGTTCCAAAAATTACAAATTCATAAGATTGAGAATTTGCATTTCTATTGCTTTCTTTGTCTGTTCCTTTTAATTTTGGCTGGTCTTTGCATCTAAAATAAAATTTATTTTCTTGCTTGTCTTTTAATCCAGTAAGAGTTGTATTGCAAAGATATACTAATCTACCATTTTTTTCAAATCCTTGTTCAGTGAGTTGAGCATATTCACAATTCATTTGATTTTCCATGCTCTCATAAGATTTGTCTTCTGTTGACCATTTGCATTCTGCAGGTTCACTTACATAAACTATTAGAGGAAGCTTGTCTTGTCCGACAGCAATAGGCATATTATTTGAAACACTTGTGTCAACTACTTCAGGAGGCATATTATCTGGGCCTTTTTGAACACAAAATTCAAATACAAAATCTGCATCATTTGAATTTCCATTATAGTCTCGACATTTTATATATAAATCAAAATCCCCTCCGTTTTCAAGAGTAATGTTTTCTTGTTCAAGATTGCTAACACCTGGAAGACTTAAATTAATTGTATGATTTTCTAAACTTAATCCATTATCTAAATAATAACTCATTTCAGAAAAATTCTTTCCTCTTAATTTATCTGCTTTACACTTTGCAACTTCATTTAATTTAATGCCAAATTGTATTGGAGTAAATGTAGGAAGACATTTATCACTTGTTGGAGCAATAACTTTAACTCCTCTATCTGGAGGATTAATTGCATTGTCTGGAGAATAACTATATCCCTCTGGAAGAACACTATCATCTGTTTCTATAATTGGAGGACGAGAATCACGAATATTAATTGCAACACATTTTTCTTTTCCTGTTCCTTTATTTACTAATTCACATGATTGCCCTAAACTCTTGCATTGATATTCACTGCAGGGAAGATTAACTCCATCACTTGTCTTTTGATTATTGCATAAATGACAATCTCTTCCTCCAACAGGAGCATCCCACATCTTGCATGAATATACATATTT
>CAZBJC010000037.1:0-4251 GCA_964492145.1 Candidatus Woesearchaeota archaeon | reverse complement strand
AAAAGGAGGTGAAAGATGGTTCAATCAAAAAAGATGAATGAGAGTCTCTTTGCTAAATTGCATAAAGACCTTACAACAACTGGAGAATTAATAAGAGCTAGGCAAGAAGAAAAACAAGGACTCCTAGATGATTTCTCTGCTGAATCAAGAAGATTTTTCTTTGGAAAGATCTCTGAAAAAGCTTTAGTTTCTTCAGTCAAAAAAACAAACAAAGAACTTAAAAGACTTGACTCAAATATTAAGGCAGCAATGAGCAAGGCTAAACAACTTTGTGATAAAGTTAAGGTTTTAGTTTCAAAGCAGACTCCAATAGCATACAGAGCAACTCTTTCTGGAATTGCTGGAGGAAAATCTAAAGCTAAGAAAAAGCCTAAGAAGAAAAAAGCAAAGAAAGCAAAGAAAAAAAAGAGATAAATTTCTTTTATTTTTTAATCTCTTTATTTTTTATTTTAAAATAAATACAAACTTATTTAAACTACTCTTAATTGATAAAATTAGCACATATTAAATTAAAAAAGGAGGTTGAGATGGCAAAAAAACAAACTGCTCTTGGAAAGTTTGTTGCTTTTATTGCATGGCTCGTAGGAATAATTGTTTCATTGTCAGTAGGTTTTGCACTTATTGATGGAACATTAGGGTTGCCTAACTGGCTTGGTGGAACAGTTGGAGTTCCTGTTGCAGCTGGTTGGATAACAGTTTTCACAACACTGCTTGGAGCAATTTTAGTGATAATTCACAAACTTAGATAAGCATTCTTTTTTATTTTTTCTTTATATTTTTAAACTTCTTTTTTTATTAATTTTTATGGAAATTTATTTTGAAACTTATGGATGCACAGCAAATATAAATTCTTCTGAGATAATGAAAGGATTAGTAAAGCAGGCAGGATTAAATATAACTTTAAATCCAGATTTTGCAGATTTGATTGTTCTTAATTCTTGCATTGTTAAATCCTCAACTCAAGAAAAAATAAGGAGAAGAATTCAAGATTTATTAAAACAAGGAAAAAGAATACTTCTTGCAGGGTGTATGCCAAGATTAAATAAAGAAAAATTACAGCATGAAAATTTATATCTTTTAGATACAAGTCAAGTAAAAAACTTAATTAATTTAATTAAAGACATCAAAGATAATGATTATGACTCAGAAAGATATCTTTTTCATAGAAATGAAATTAAAGCAGGACTTCCAAAGATTTCTAATGAGAAAATAATTGGAATTACTCAGATTTCAGAGGGATGCTTAGGAAAATGCACTTACTGCATTGTTAGACTGGCAAAAGGAAAATTATTTTCTTACCCTCAAGAAAAAATAATAGAGTCAATAAAAAGAGACATCAATGCAGGAGCAAAAGAGATTTGGATAACCAGTCAAGATAATGCTTCTTATGGAAATGAAGAAGGAAAATATCTTCTTCCAGATTTATTAAAAAATATTCTTAAAATAAAAGGGAATTTTATAATAAGAATTGGAATGATGAATCCAAA
The DNA here is from genome assembly GCA_964492145.1 of Candidatus Woesearchaeota archaeon. Taxonomy (GTDB): domain Archaea; phylum Nanobdellota; class Nanobdellia; order Pacearchaeales; family GW2011-AR1; genus WJLC01. The sequence goes on along the minus strand of CAZBJC010000037.1, from coordinate 2,764 downwards.
TAATGTTTTAAAGATACTCCCTGAATTAATTGATATCTATAAAAATTCTAAAATTTTCAAATTTCTTCATTTGCCAATTCAATCTGGAAGCGATAAAGTTCTCAAAGATATGAAAAGGGAATATAAAATTAATGATGCTCTAAAAATTATAAAAGAATTCAAAAAACAAATACCTGAAATAACTATTGCTACAGACATTATAGTTGGTTATCCTACAGAGACTGAAAAAGATTTTAAAAAAACTTTAGAGATTATCAAAGAAATAAATCCAGAAATTTTAAACAGAAGCAATTTTGCTCCAAGACCTAAAACTCCTGCAGAAAAATTAAAGCAAATTAATCCTGAAATTATGAGAGCACGTTCTAAAAAATTAATGAATTTGCATCTTCAAATTTGCAAAAAAAATCAAAAAAATTGGATTGGAAACGAAATAAAGGTTTTAGTAGATAAAAAAGGATGGGATAATACTTGGCTTGGAAGAACAGAAAATTACAAATTAGCAGTGGTATTATCAGATAAAAATATTCTTGGAAAATTTATCAAAGTTAAAGTAATAAAAATAAATCCTCATTATTTAATATGCAAACCAAAAAAGAATATCTGAAAAAAAAGATTTTTCTTGCTCCAATGGAAGAAATAAATGATATAGCTTTTAGATTATTATGCAAAAAAGCAGGAGCCATTACTTTTACAGGAATGATTCATCCCTTAACAAAACAAAAACTTTTTTTAGATGACAAACCTGTCTTGCAATTATTTTCTACATCTGAGAAAGGAATTAAAAAATTTATAAAAAAATATAATAAAAAAGTTTCTGCATGGGATTTTAACTTAGGATGTCCAGCAAAAACAGCAAAAAAACATGGATTTGGAGTTTTTCTCCATAGCAACTTAAACACGATAGAAAAGATTCTAAAAACAATGAGGCAAAATACAAAAAAATTTTTATTTGTAAAATTAAGAATTTCTCCTTATTTTTTTGATATAATAAAAATAGCAGAAAAATATTGTGATGCAATAATAATTCATCCAAGAACACAGCAACAAGGATATAGTGGAAAACCAGATTTAGGCTTTGCTTTAAAGATTAAGTCTATTTCTAAAATTCCAGTAATTTATTCAGGGGATGTTAATGAAAAAAATTATAAAAATCTTTTAAAAAAATTTGACGCTGTGATGATTGGCAGAGCAGCAATTGGAAATCCTAATATTTTTGCAAAACTAACAAATCAAAACTTAAAAAAGAAAATAACTTTTAAAGATTATCTTAAATTAGCAATAAAATACAAACTCCCTTTTAGACAAATCAAATTTCAAGCAATGAATTTTACTAAAAAAAAGAAAAATGCAAAAAAGATAAGACTCAAATTATTTAAAGCTAAAAATATTAATGAGATAAAAGAGATTTTACAATGAAACAAGGTGAAAAAAAGATTTGGCTGCTTGGTTCTAGTAGTTTTTTTAATGATTTTGGAAGCGAAATGATTGCACCAATTCTTCCTTTTTTTATAATTGCTTTGGGAGGAACAGGACTGGCAGTAGGACTTTTAAGCGGTTTGCGTGAAGGATTAGCAAGTATTTTTAAATTGTTTGGAGGATGGTACTCAGACAGGGTTGGAAAAAGAATGCCTTTTATCTTTTTTGGATATTTCACTTCAATCATCTTTAGATTTTTATTAGCTCTTGCAACCTCATGGCATTATATTATTGCCTTTGTTTCTCTTGAGAGATTTGGAAAACTTAGAGATGCTCCACGAGATGCAGTCATAGCAGTATCAACAAAAAAAAGAGGAAGAGGTTTTGGAATACAGCAAATGCTGGATACTGGCGGTGCTATTGCAGGTTCTTTTGTTGTCCTGCTTCTTTTTTGGAAATTAGGATTAAATTTTAAGACTATTATTATCTTAGCTGGAACTATCTCTGCTTTTTCTTTAATTCCTTTATTTTTTGTTAAAGAGCCTAAAACAAAAAAGCAAAAAAAATCTCTCTTTAAAGGAATCTTTGATTTAGATAAAAAATTAAAATATTTTATTTTTGTTGCAGGGATTTTTACTCTTGCTAATTTTGGATTATATATGTTTTTACTATTAAGGGCAAAGCAAATAACTGGGAGTATTGTTGTAGCTCTTGCTTTAGGAGTTTTATTTAATTTTATCTGGGCTTTGTTTGCTATACCCTTCGGAGTCTTGTCTGATAAAGTAGGAAGAAAAAAAATATTGCTCTTGGGATATGTTTTATTCTTTTTTGTATCTCTAGGATTTATCTTTTTTTCATCACTTTTATCTCTTATTTCTCTTTTTATTTTATTTGGGTTTGTTTATGCAATAACTAAATCTAATCAAACAGCTTTAGTATCAGATTTGTCTGGAAAAATGAAAGCCACTGCTCTTGGATTTTATCAATTTATTCTAGGAATCTCAAGTATTCTTGGAGGAGTTTTTGCAGGATTATTATGGGATATAAATTACAGAGTAATGTTTATTTATTTATCAATAATTGCTTTAATCTCTATTTTCTTTTTATTATTTGTTAAAGAAAAATAATTATTTTATTGCTTTCATGTCTTTCCAAGCCAAGTCAAATAATTGCTCAAGAGCCTGGGCAAAAAATTCTGTATTAATCCAAACTCCTAAGTCATAATTAGGATGGAATTTCTCATCATCTAAAAGCATAAACATTAATTGATTTGAATCAATAATTACAAATCTTGCTTTTATCTTTTGAATATTTTTAATTTCTGCAACTTTCTTAAAATCTTTTGCAA
>CAZBJC010000036.1:0-4276 GCA_964492145.1 Candidatus Woesearchaeota archaeon | reverse complement strand
CTTAAATCTCCATAACAAACATCTTCTGGGTAATTATTATTTATTTCTTGTTCAACTAAACTACAATCTTTTACACTTTCACAATCTTGATTAGCTAATTCACTGCAATGTTTTGCATTACAGCTTCCTAAAATCCAGCCACTTTCCCATTCACATTCATTATGGATTTTACAATCAGATTCTGAGTATTGTTCACATGCACTAACACATTCATCAGGCACAAGCATTCCTGAATTCCAATAACAAGCACTTTCATCTAAACATTCTTGATGAGTTAAAGACTCGCAATCAATTAAGCTTCCAGTGCATGTTGTCTTTTTCTGAGGAAACTGAGCAAAAGCATTAGTTTTATCAGACAACTTTAAAACAAGATTATTTCCAGTGCATTCATGAGGATTTCCTTCAGAGTAAGTCTCTCCAAAAATAGAACTATAAGTTATTAAAATATTATAATTAGTTTGATTCCATAATTCTGCTTTAGCGTCAGTTGAATAATTAAGTTTTAGGATAATCTCATCTTCTGTTGTTGGAATACATGCTCCGTCTTGACATCCAGAAGAACACTCATATCTTTTTCCAATTCCTTCTGGCTCACAAGAGTATTCAAATACAGAGCCATCAGGCTGGCAATAATCAGTAAAGCTTCCTTTAGGAGTTGTTACTGTTCCTTTTGTGTATATATCAACTCCTCCATCTGTATCTGTGCAATTTATACAAGCTCCTTGAGAACAATTAACAGGGCAAGTGTATTGAACAGAATTTACATAATTATTTGAATCACAATAAACTTCTTGCAAAGTTTTATTAGTAATGGAAAAATCAGTAACACTTGCAGTAGAACTTGTTGCAGTTCCTTTTTCATAATAATTTATTCCGCCATCTGTATCTGAACATGATGAACAATCTTTTGTTCCTGTTGCTGTTCTTGTGTTTTCACAATTACTTGTTTGAGTGAATGATTCTCCAGAGCAAATAGTAGAAGGGTCAGGAGTCCAAGAAGAGTCCACACATTTACAACAAAAAGTAAGTGTTGAAGGATTGCTATAAGAAACTGAACCACAACCAGAAACTCCTCCTCCATAACTTGTTGTCCATCCTCCTAAACATTTATCACTTCCTCCGCAAACATCATAACCAGTTTTGCCATATGTTCCAGAATTTATAGTTCCTTTTGTTCCAAAACATCCGCTTTGACAATCTTTTTGCCAAGTTGAGTATTGTTTTCCAGAACCACAAGAAGCACTCCCCCCTCCAGAAACACAGCAAAAACTTGTAGAACTAGAACCTTGTGAGTTACATCCAATTATTTGTCCTCCATAATCATTTGTCCAAGCACTTACACATTTATCACTTCCCCCGCAATAATCATAACCATTCCAACTTGAAGAAGAGCCTGCTTTAACTTGCCTTGGAGCATCTCCTCCATAATATCCATTAATGCAATCATTTGTCCAAGTAGTTTTGTCTGCAGAAATCATAATCATGCTTCCTAATAATAAAAACAATGCAATAAATACTAAGCTCTTTTTCATAGTTTTAATTAGAAAAAGGATTTTATAAATCTTGCTTAATTTTTTTTAAAAATTGATTATAACTTAAAATTCCTAATTCAGAGACAATTGCTTTAATATATTTTTTATCAACAAATTCAAAAGCAGGATTTTTTATTCTAATATTTTTTGGAGCAGATTTCCAAATCTCTTTTAATTTTCTTTGTTCAATTGGAAGATTTTTTTTTGTAAATTTCCATGAATCAGCAATAATATAAACAGGAATTTTATTATCTTTTGCAATCTGAGCAATAACTCCGCTCCCGACTTTGTTTATTATTCCTTTTTTTAATAAAGCATCAGCACCTAAAAAAACTTTATCAACTTTTTTTGTCCCTTGTTTTTTTGACAAAGCAATTCCTAAAGCAGAGTCAACAAACATAGTGACTTTTATCCCTGCTTTTCTTAATTCTCTTGCAGTTTTTCTGCCTTGAAACAATGGACGGGTTTCTGTGTTATAAACTTCAAATTTTTTTCTTTTCTTTTTTGCAAAAATTAATGCTTGAATAACATTAGTAGAATGGCAATGAGTAAAAATAACATCCTTCTTTTTAATTAATTTTAAAACAAATTTATTTATTTTATCTTGGGCAAAATCAAAATGAGACAAAATTTTTTTATAAGATTGTTTTTCTGCTAAATTTAAAACTTTATAAAGCATAGGCTCTGTCGGACGCAAAGAAAGAAGAATTTTTTTTGATTTTTTTAAAGGAATTAATTCATAAGCTTTTAATGCAGCTTTTGCAATATTTCTTGCTCCTTGAATTTTTATTTCTTTTATCTCTTTAGAGATTTTATTAAAAATCCTCTTTTTATTCATATTTATAAATAATTTGCTAAACTTTATAAAACCTCTCAACTTTGAGAAAAATATGTTAGAGATGATTATTAATCCAAGGGAGGCAGAAAGAGGACCTTGGAAAATGTTTTTTATTGGACTAGTATATGCTTCACTTTCCCTTTTACTAGTGAATTGGTTTTTTTCAGGAGACGCAGTGCTTTCAAAATTTTCAGGATTAATTGTAGTTACTTTTTGTGTGATGTTTTCTCTTCCTTTTATGTATTTTTTAATAAAACAAGAAGAAAAAGAAGATGAAGTTATTGAAGGATTTTGGCAAATCTGGAAAATTCATAGTGATGCTATTTATGCTTTTATGTGGCTTTTTTTAGGATTTGTTATTGCTTTTGCATTTTGGTATATAATCTTGCAAAATTCTATGTTGTTTAATGCTCAAATACAAACTTATTGCTTGATTAATAATCCAGGAACAAATTTAGAAGATTGTGTTGCAAAGTATTCTTTTACTCAGCCATTTCAAGCAACAGGTGCAATAACAAAACCTTCAAGATTTTTATCAATTTTAGAAAATAATGTTTATGTAATGATTTTCACTTTATTGTTTTCCTTAATATTTGGAGCAGGGGCTATTTTTGTATTAGCCTGGAATGCAAGTGTTATAGCAGGGGCTATTGGAATTTTTACGCATTATCAAATAAAAGAGATTCCTTTTGGACTTTTAAGATATTTAATCCATGGATTCCCAGAAATTGCAGCATATTTTGTAACTGCCCTTGCAGGAGGGATTTTAGGGGTAGGATTTATTAGACATGGTATAAAAGATAAAAAATTTCTAAGAGTAATTGAAAATGTAATTATGCTTCTTTCAATTGCAATTATAATTTTAATCATAGCAGCAGTAGTAGAAGTTTACATTACTCCACTTTTCTTCTAAATATTTAAAAATACTAATTAATAAAAAAACATATGGAAACTTTAATATTAATCACGATTTTTATAAGTTTTTTTTCTACATTTTTAATTCTGCCTCTTTGGATAAAAAGAGCAAGAAGTGAAAAAATGACAGGAAAAGACATGAACAAGGTAGATAAAAGAGAAATAGCTGAAGGAGGGGGGGTTAATGTATTGTTTGGAGTGTCTATTGGAATTTTATTATATATTGCATTAGAAACTTTTTATTTTCATCAAAATAAAAACATTATTTCTATCTTTGCTATGCTGAGTGTTCTTTTTATTGCATCAACTGTGGGAATTTTAGATGATTTATTGGGCTGGAAAAAAGGCTTAAGCAAAAAAATAAGACTCTTTGTAATATTTTTTGCTGCAATTCCCTTAATGGTAATTAATGCTGGAACATCAACAATGGTAATTCCTTTTTTAGGAGCAGTTAATTTTGGATTATTATATCCTCTTTTAATAATTCCCTTAGGAGTGCTAGGAGCAACAACAACTTTTAATTTTTTAGCAGGCTATAATGGATTAGAAGCAAGTCAAGGAATTTTAATTTTATCAGCTTTGGCTTATGTAACTTATGTCACTGGAAATTCCTGGCTGAGTGTTATTGCATTATGCATGGTTGCATCATTATTTGCATTTTATATCTTTAATAAATATCCTGCAAAAATTTTTCCAGGAGATGCCTTGACTTATTCAGTAGGAGCATTAATTGCTTCAATTGCAATCTTAGGAAATATTGAAAAAATTGCAGTGTTCTTTTTTATTCCATATATTATTGAAGTGGTTTTAAAAGTAAGAGGAAAACTTGAAAAAGAAAGTTTTGCCAAAGTAAATCCAGACGGGAGCTTAAGTATGCCTTATAATAAAATTTATGGATTAGAGCATCTTGCAATTTATATTTTAAAAAAAATAAAGCCAAGTAAAAAAGCATATGAATCAGATGTTGTTTATTTGATTAATGGTTTTCAAA
>CAZBJC010000035.1:0-4495 GCA_964492145.1 Candidatus Woesearchaeota archaeon | reverse complement strand
TCAGGAGAAAAATACAAAATTCAAGATATTCATAAACCATCAAGAGCAATAGTTTTGTCTGAGAAAAAAAATGACTTAAAGATTAAGAAGAATCAGATTTGAGTGATTATGCTACTTTTTCATTAGGAAAATCTTTTATAACAACATAAGCAGAATCATCGACTGAAAGTCCTTCTAAAATCTTTTCTCGAGATTCCCCATCAAGTAATTTTTTCACAATATCATCTAAAGAGCTTCTTTTAACAGTTCTAGGAGGGCATTGGACACTAAACCCATCAGGATCCCATCGTCTTTCTTGTACAGAAACTCTTTGAGAATCAAGAGGATAGAGAGTCATTCCATAATCTCTGTCAAAATCTCCATCTACTTTTTTTACTTGGTTATCTTGAAAATATCTTCTATAAATTCTTTTTTCAGAAAGATAATCAACTACACTCTTTAAATAAAAATCTCTTTTTAAGGATTATTGCGATTTAATTTTATGTTTTTCTTCATCTTCTTTGTTTAAAAAAGAAGCTCTGCCTCTTAATCTCTCATCTAAAGAAATTTCATAATGGTTAATTGCACAAAGATAGATTAAAGCATCAGAAAATTCTTTTCTTTTGGAATGTGTAGGCGGAAGAGTATCTAAAAAAGTCATAATATCACTATATTCTAACACTCGTCCTGAAGGAGTCAAAATTCTTTCAGAGACAGAATACTCGCTATCATGCCAATCTTGAAGATAATCAAATCCTTGCTCTTCAAAAAAATCAATAACCTCCTTAGGGTTAGAAATATCCTCATAAGTAAAAAGAGCTTCAAAACCTGGAAGATATTGTCTTATTTCCATCTTTATAGTATTATAAATCAATCACTCCTTCTCTAGTTAAGGCTGCAAATCTTATTCCAACAGGAAGATTAATTAAAGCAGAGATTAAAGCCATGTGTTCTTTTCCATCTCCACTTGCTATAGAAAGCGCAACTTCTGTTCCATTTATTTTTCCTTTAAGTTTTTTAGAGATATCATCTTTTAAATCTTTAATTCTTTGATTTAAATCTACTTTAATAAATTCAAATTTTTTTTCATGCTTAAAATCTTTAGCAAAACTATCTCCAATTAAGATTATTTTTTCCCATTCGCCATAATTCATTAAACCAGAAACTTGAGCCCATGTTCCTTTTCCTGATGAAAGCAAAGCAATTAATTCCATATAAAAATTCAGAGTAAAAAGTATTTAAGAATTATTGTATTTTAAAGTGTATATAATTTTAAAAAGTTTAAAAAAATTAATAATGTATGAGAAATTCTAAACCAAAACCATTAGTAAATCTCCACTTAAATTTTGAAGAAAGATATCCGAAGATTCCTGAAGAAGAAAATCTATTAAGAGAAAGCGAAGGATATTTTGTTTTATATTCAGATGGAACACTTAAAAGAGGCTATGATCATAAACTTTGTTTAGTTAAAGGAGATTTAGATTTTCATTGGGCAAGAGATTTTCATATTCATATTGGAAGAGCAGTATTTGATGTAGACTTATCTCAAAAAAGATTAAATGAATATGCTGAGTATATTAAATCATATTCTGCAGAACCATTGCACACTCTAACTGCTTTTTATGCATCTAAAGCTATTTTATCTGAAGATGAGGATTCTAGGAGAGTTGCTTTAGAAAACAGATTAAAAGATTTTTTTGATGTTGAAGAATTTAAAGAAAAAAGCATTGCAAAAAGTAAAAGGACTATGCTAAAGCTCCTTGAGAATAGATATAGAAAAGAAATAGCAAGACATTTTGGAGCAAAAGAATTAAGATTTAGAAGAAAAGGAAGATTAGCACAAGTTTTATAAACAAAGTTTTTCTTGAAACATAAACCAATAAACTACATCATCAAAAGATATTTTCTAGGCTTTTGGTGCATAATGTAGGAGGTTATATGGAACTAAAACAAGAATTAGCAAAAGCATTAAGTGAATTAAGAAAATCAAAAGAAAGAAAATTTAATCAAACAGTAGACTTAATTATAAATCTACAAAAATATGATGTTAAAAAAACTCCTGTGAATGTTTTTATTAATATTCCACATAAAATTAAAGACAAAAAAATAGCAGGTTTTTTAGAAGTAAAAAACAAAGATATTGACACAATTCTTCCTGAAGAATTTAAAAAATATGCTGATAAAAAAAATTTAAAAGAACTTGTAAAAAAATATGATTTTTTTATTTCTCAAGCAAGTTTAATGCCAAAAGTTGCATCTGTATTTGGAAAAGTCTTAGGGCCTGCAGGAAAAATGCCTAATCCACAATTAGGAATAATTCTTAATGCAGATGAAAAAACAATAGAGGATTTGAAAAAAAAGATAGAAAATAGCATTAAATTAAGAGTTAAAGAATCAAGCATTAAGTTAGCAATTGGAAAACAGAGCATGAAAGACAATGAGATTATTGAAAATATAATAACTGTTTATAATGCTGTTTTAAAAGCTCTTCCAAGAGACAAAGAGAATATTAAAAATATTGAAATAAAATTCACAATGACTAAACCACAGAAAATAAAAGTAAAATGACACAAAGACAAACTCCAATACCTCAATCAAAAATAAAAGAAGTAGAAAATTTAGTTAATTTAATTAAAAATAAAAAAACAATTTTAATAGCATCTATAAAAAATCTCCCTGCTTCACAATATCAAGAAATTGGAAAAAAATTAAGAGGAAAAGCTATTATAAAAGTTCCTAAAAAAAATCTTTTTTTTAGAGCAATTGACGACTCAAAAGATGAAGCAATTAAAGTCTTAAAAGAGCAATTTAAGAATAGTATTGCGATTTTATTTTCTGATTTAGATAGTTATGAGCTTGCTGGAGAACTTTTAAAAAATAAAAGCCCTGCAAAAGCAAAACCTGGACAAGGAGCACCAGAAGACATTGAAATTCCTGCAGGACCTACAGATTTACCTCCTGGGCCTGCTATAAGCGAACTTGGCTCAGTAGGATTACAGGTTCAAATAGAAAAAGGAAAGATTACAATCAGAGAGCCAAAAGTAATTGTCAAAGCAGGAGAGAAAATTTCAGAATCAGCAGCTGATGTAATGAATAAACTAAATATAAAACCTTTTTCAATAGGTTTTATTCCTTTATGTGCATTTGATAAAGAGAAAGAAAAATTATACCTGGACATTAAAATTAATCCTGAAGAAGCAATTCAAAATCTTAAAGAAAATTATAGTAAATCTCTTGCTTTAGCTGTGGAGATTGGATATGCTAACAAAGATACAATAAAATTCTTATTAGGAAAAGCTGGATTAAATGAAAAAGTATTAGAAAGTTTATTTAAGGAAGAGAAAAAAGAAGAGAAAAAAGAAAATAAAGAAGAAGAAAAATCAAAATCTCAGTCAAATGCTCCTGAAGAAAATAAAACTGAAGAAAAAGTTTCTGATTCAGGGGAGGAAAAATAAATGGAATATGTATATGCAGCACTTCTGTTACACAAATTAGGTAAAGAAGTAAATGAAGAAAATGTGAAAAAAGTTGTTGCAGCTGCTGGCACAGAAGTTGATGAATCAAAAGTCAAGTCTCTTGTTGCTAGCTTAAAAGGCGTTGACATTGCAAAAGAACTAGAAAATGCTAGTTTAGTTGCAGCTGCTCCTGCTGAAGCTGGAGAAGCAAAAGCCGAGAAAAAAGAAGAAAAACCAAAAGAAGAGAAAAAAGAAGCTGCAGCAGAAGGACTTAGTGCACTCTTCGGATAATTTTTGTTTTGAAATTTAATATCTGAAGAGCAATCTTAGTCAGACTTTTAAATGTAATTATTAGTAAATAATTCTAAAGCTTTATAATAAGAATTAATTCTTAAAAGATATGTGGAGCTTATATGATAACAACAAATTTCTAAATCCTCTTTGTTTTTCTAATGGGAAAAATCAAGAAGACATTGTCAAGGAAGTTTTAGATGAGATAAAAAAAGGAGAGAAAATAATTTTTATTAAAGGAGTATGCGGGACAGGCAAATCTGCAATAGCTTTAAATATTGCAAGAAAGCTTGGGAGAACATCAATAGTTGTTCCAGGCAAAGGTTTGCAAAAGCAATACAAAGATGATTATGAAGAAAAAAAATATGTCTTAGATGAAAATAATAAAAAATTAAAAATTAAAGTAATAACAGGAAGGAAAAATCATAAATGCAGATTTTTAGAAGATAAAAAGATAATAATTCCAAAAATAAAAAAAGAGATTAATGCGAGCTTAGATATCTTTGATAAAAAGCAGGATTTAGAAGAAGAAAAACAAGAAGAAAATTCTGCAGATGTCTGGGATTTGCCCTGCAAAATAGAAATCAAAGAAAAAAATTGGAGAAAACTAAAAGAATATCTTAAACAAAATAAAAAAATTGATTTAAGCAAATTTTCAGATATAAAAGACATAACAAGGTCCTCTATAGCAAGTATCTGCCCCTATTGGAGCCCAGTTCTTCCTTCTAAATATGAATTAAAATCTTTTCCAGATTCAAAAAAAAGATATT
>CAZBJC010000034.1:3172-4573 GCA_964492145.1 Candidatus Woesearchaeota archaeon | reverse complement strand
ATTAATTAATGAAAATACAAAATTAGAAAGATGTGCTTCAGTTCCATCAGATATGAATCCTCCTCAAATTAGTTTTAATCCTGAATATTTACCTCAAGGATACTCTTATGCAAGTTTTGAAAATGGAATTGAAATTAAATCAAATGAAAGTGATAAATGCATTCCAGAATTTACTCTTTTAAAAATCGGAATTAAATTAAATGAGCCTGGAAAATGTGTTTTTAGAGTTAAAAAAGGAGTTTATAGTAAAGAAAGCATTGTAAGTGGATTAAGCCAAGATTATTCTCCAGCAGATTTTGGATTAAGTGATTTTCTTGGAAAGACAGGTAGTAATACTAATGAATATGATGAATTTTATTTAGGGGGAAATAAAGCAGATTTATATAATCATACTCATAGAATCTTTATTCCAAGCTTAGAGAGTCTGGGAGTTATAAGTTTTGGACAGGAAAAAGCAGATTTTGATATAAAAATAAGATGTGAAGATATTGATGGACATGAAGACACAAAAGATTATATTATTAGAGCTTGTGTAAAACCAACGCAAGATGTCAATACTCCAAGAATAAATTCTTATTCTCCGAATAAAACTAAGTATAATGCTGAGAATCAAAAAGTTTTTGTTTATACAAATGAGCCTGCAGAATGCAAGTGGTCAAAACAAGACAAAGATTATCAAGCAATGGAAAATCAAATGTATTGTGAAAATAATATAACAGATTATACTTACAAAGGATTTAGATGTAATTCTACATTTCCTATTAATTATAATGAAAATATTTTTTACATAAGATGCATAGACAAACCTTGGGAAACAGATTTAAGCAAAAGAAATACTATGACTGAAAGCGAAGTTATCCAGATAAATAAAAGTGGAGAATTAAAAATTGACAGCATCTCTCCAAATGATAATGAAGAAATTAAATCAGGTTCTGAGCCTGCAATAGCTGTTGTAAATGTAACAACTTCTGGAGGAGCAGATAATGGAAATGCCATATGTTATTATAAATTTGGAAGATGGATTGCCTTTAGGAACACTGGAGAAAAAACACATTCACAGATTTTAGATACATTAACAAAAGGAAAAAAAGAGATTGAGATTAAATGTGAAGATTCTGTTAAAAATACTGCTGAAGGAGTATCTAAATTTAATATTAAAATAGACAATAAAGCTCCAGAGATAATAAGGATTTTTAAAGATGATTCTGGAAATTTGCAGATAATCACAGATGAGGATTCTAAATGTTATTATGATTTTAAAACTTGTAATTTTGAAAATAATGAATCAAGAAGAATGGAAATTGGACTTTCAAAAACTCATAGTGTTGAATGGAATCCTAAATTAACTTATCATATTAAATGCATAGACGCCTGGAATAATTGGAAATCAAGATGCTCTAG
>CAZBJC010000034.1:0-3072 GCA_964492145.1 Candidatus Woesearchaeota archaeon | reverse complement strand
AGGAGGATTTAGAGATGGGGAATTTGATGGACAAGGGACTTTTACTCAACAGGGGGTAGTTAAATATACAGGAGAATTTAGAGACGGCAAAGCAATCAGAATAAAGAATGTTGTTTATCCAGGGAAATTATCAGAAGCTTTCTTTTTTAAAAAATATATTGATACTGAAAAAGGATGGACTGAAAAAAGCTTTGTTGGGATTAAAAATGTTTTTAGAAGTGATGAAGATATTTATGCTGCTTCAATATGGCCTGTTTTAAATAAAGATTTAAATGGGAAAAAAGTAACTTTAGATGTTCTTGGAATTGATACTGGAAAAACTGCTCAGAATTTTGGAATTTGCGAAAGTGATAATGGAGACCCTGTAATACACATTAATGAAGAGGGGGTACATTTCTGGGGGTCTCATTATCGTCTTCCTGTAAGTGATTTAGAAAAAAAAGTCGGAGGGCATAGATTTAGAGTAATCTGGGAGTTAGATAGAGAGCCAAAAAAAACTGCAGATTTCACAATTATAGATGCTCCAAATCCCTCTCACAATAAAAGCAAAAAAACTGAGGCTGAAGAGATAGATGCTTCTGATGCACAAAGTATTCTTGAAGGAAACTTAAAAAGATAGAAGATTTATAAATAATAATTTCTTTGTAAAGAAATGAGAAAAAGAGGGAAAAAGGCACAAGTTACTATTTTTATTATACTCGCTGTAATAATTGTTGCATTAGGAATTTTAATATTTTTATTTTTTCCAAAAATCAAAACAAGTTTAGGATTTGGAGTAAAAAATCCAAATGATTTTATTCAAAGCTGTCTTCAAAAAGAGATTAAAGATAGTGTAGATAAACTGTCTCTTCAAGGAGGAAGTTTAAATCCTGAATTGTATTTTAAATATAATAATTCAGATGTTTCTTATTTATGCTATACAAATGCTTATTATAGTTTGTGCAACAATCAGCAACCTTTATTAAAAGAGCATATTGAATCTGAGATTAAAAAAAATATAAATAAAAAAGCTTCAGAATGTTTTAAAGATTTAAAAAAAGCTTATATTTCACAGGGATACAAAGTTAATTTAATTGAAAAAGGATTTGATGTTGAATTGCTTCCAAAAAGAATTGTAGTTTCCTTTAATAATACTCTTGCATTAACAAAACAAAACACAGAAACTTATAATAATATTAGAGTAATTTTAAGAAATAATCTTTATGAATTAATTGCAATTGCTGAAAGTATTTTAAATTATGAAGCAAGAGTTGGAAATGCTGAAACAACAACTTATATGGATTATTATCATGATTTAAAAGTTGAAAAAAAGATTCCAGGTTATGTCACAGATGAAAATAAAAAAGAAGATGGGACAAAAATTTATATTATAACAGATAGAAATACAGGAAATAAATTTCAATTTGCAGTCAGGAGCTTAGTATGGCCGTCAGGATACATTTAAAAAAACAAATAATAATTTTAATGTTTTTTTTATTTGGAATTTTATTAATTAATCTTGTTTCAAGTACAACAAGTTATTGCTGTGAAAAAACAACTTATGGAGCATGGTGTCAAAATGAAGAAGAATCAAAATGCGACACTGATTTTTTAAAAGCTCCGACATCATGTGATGCAACTTCTTATTGCAGAACAGGAACTTGCTTTGACAGCAATGAAGGAAATTGTCAAGAAGGAGTTTCTCAAAGAGTTTGCAATGAATCAGGAGGAATCTGGAGTGATGAATTAGCTCAAGATTTGCCTCAATGTCAATTAGGATGTTGTTTAATTGGAGACCAAGCAGCATTTGTAACAAAAACAAGATGCAGAAGAATTTCAAGTTTGTATGGATTAGAAACTAATTTTAAAAAAGAAATAAATAATGAATTGTCTTGCTTAGCAAGTGTGACTTCAAAAGTAGAAGGAGCCTGTGTTTTTGAAAAAGAATTTGAAAAAACTTGCAAAAGAACAACAAAAGAAGAGTGTGATAAATTAAGTGAAAACTCAAGTTTTTATGCAGGAAAATTATGCTCTGCTAATAATTTGGAAACAAATTGTGCCCCGACTGACAAAACAACTTGTGTTGAAGGAAAAGACCAAGTTTTTTATGTTGATAGTTGTGGAAATATTGCAAATGTTTATGATGCAAGCAAAAGAAATAGTGTTGATTATTGGAGCAGAATAATTAATCCTGCTGAAAGCTGTGGAGCAAATAGTGCAGATGGAAATTCTGAGTCAAAAACTTGTGGAAATTGCGACTATCTTGCAGGAAGTGTTTGCAAAAAATATCAAAGAGGAAAAGATTCACATCCAGAATATGGAGATTATGTTTGCAGAGATTTAAATTGCGGAACTCATAAACATGGAGAAAGCTGGTGTGCAAGTTCTGGAGGAAATGGATTAGAAGATGCTCCTGGAAGCAGATATTTTAGATTATTATGTTATAATTCAGAGATTCTTGTTGAACCTTGTGCAGATTTTAGGCAAGAAGTTTGCATCCAAGATGAGGTAAATGGATTTAGTTATGCAAGATGTGCAGTAAATAGATGGCAGGATTGCTTTGAACAAGATAATCAAAAAGATTGTGAAAATTCAGATAAAAGAGATTGCAAATGGACTGTTCATGACTCAAAAAAAATAATTGTTCCAAATGCTCCTCCTATGATAAATAAAAATTACAAATGTGTTCCATTAAATCCTCCAGGACTTAATTTTTGGGATACTTCTTCAAGTTCTGATGAAAATGTCTGTAAAATAGGAGATGATCAGTGTGAAACAGAAGACAGAAATATCTTTGGCGGAAAAAGTCTTTTTGGGGGTAGTGGAAGTTGTGGAGATGATTTTTCAGGTTCAAGAAATAATTTCTGCATGGCATTAGGAGATTGCGGAGCAAAAGAAAATTATCAAGGAGAAGAAGGATATTATAAAATTGGAGATTTAATAAAAAAAATATAAAATGAATAATCAGACAAAAAATATAAAAAAGAAAATATTTTTAGCTTGTCCGCTATTTAAACCTGAAGCAAACAAGGGAAAAATTGCAATATTGCAGATAATGATTTTATTAATTGGAGTTGTGGCTTTTAGTTATTT
>CAZBJC010000033.1:0-4584 GCA_964492145.1 Candidatus Woesearchaeota archaeon | reverse complement strand
AAAGTCAAACCATTAAGAAAAGAATAAAAAAAGAAAAGAGTTTTTGCTGTTTTTGCAGGGAGTTTTTTTATAATTCCACTTATTGCAACAACAAAGATTAATTCGAGAATTATTAATCCAAAAAATATCCACATATTCCCAAAAATAATAAGTTTTAAAGGAGTTGAAAGAGCAAGATAAGCCGCGATTCCAGATAAAAGCAAACCTAAAAACATCCAATAATAAACTTTTCTAAAAACTTCTGAAACTTGTTTTTGGGGCATTATAGAAAAAAAGAATTATATTTTATAATTGTTTTGATTTAAGCAAATCATATAAAGGCTTTTTTTCTTGTTTTTTTATGTTATACTTAATAGGATTGGGATTGAATGTTGATGGAATTTCAAAATATGGATTAAGTGTAGTCAGAAGATGCAAAAAAGTTTATCTTGAGAATTACACAGTAAATTTTCCATACTCCTTTGGAGAGCTATCAGCAGTAATAGGAAAGAAGATTATTCCTGCTAATAGGGAGTTAGTTGAAGGCTTGAGCATTATTGATGAAGCAAAAAAAACAGATGTTGCGATTTTAATTTATGGAAGTCCTTTAACTGCCACTACTCATATTAGTTTGTTAGAAGAAGCAAAGAGATTAAAAATCAAATATAAAGTGATTTACAATGCTTCTATTTTAGATGCAGTTGCAGAAACAGGATTGCAGATTTATAAATTTGGCAAAGTCGCTTCAATGCCAAAATGGAACAAAGAAAAAAAATATGAGCCTGACAGCTTTATGAAAATTGTTCAGGAAAACATGTCTATGAAAGCCCATAGTTTAATTCTTATAGATATTGGTTTAGAATTTCAAGATGCTCTTAAAGAATTAGAAAAAGCAGCAGAAAATTATAAAATAAAATTAAAAAAAATTATTGTTTGTCAATCATTAGGAACAAAAAATAAAAAAATAATTTTTAGAGAAATCAAAGAATTAAAAGAATACAAAGGAATAAAAAAACCATACTGCATAATTATTCCAAGCAAGTTGCATTTTATAGAAAAAGAATTTTTAAAGAATTTTGAATAAATTTAAATACTCTTTATTTTTAAATAAAATATGGCTATAAACAATAAGATTAAGAAAAGAATTCTTTCTATTATAGCTATTATTATATAAAAGCAAACTCTTTTTTTTGAGTTTGCAGGATTTTTAAATGAGTTTACAAACTAACCCTGCTGTTGAAGAGGAATCAAAACTTGTAAAGCTATTAGGATTAATTAAAAAAGAGAGGTTTGGTGATGCAAAAGAATATGCTGACGAATTAAGAAATCAAGGAGTTTCTGAACCAATTATAAATCATTTTTGTTATGATTATTTTAGGAGATTAGCTTATCATAAAAAAGAAAAAGCAGAAGAATTAGCAAAATTTTTTAGAGATTATCATTGGAAGGCATGGTTAATTTAGAAACCTATAAAAAGTAATAAGGAGAAATAAGAATATGAATGAAAAAGAGATACTTGAATTTTGGAAGAAAAAAAAGATTTATGAAAAAAGCAAAAAGAAAAACTCCAAAGGCAAGAAATTCTATATGATGGATGGACCGCCTTATGCCACAGGGAATATTCATATGGGAACTGCTCTTAATAAAATTTTAAAAGATGTGACTATGAGGTCTCAGAGACTCCAGGGAAAAAATGTTTTTGATAGGCCAGGATATGATACTCATGGGGTTCCAATTGAAATCCAAATAGAAAAAGAAATTGGAAGCAAAAGTAAAAAAGATATTGAAAAATATGGGGTGAAGAAATTTATAGAAAAATGCAAGAAATTTGCAACTCAGTACATAGGGGTGATGAATTCTGAATTTGAGAATCTTGGGGTATGGATGGATTTTTCAAATCCTTATTTAACACTTGATAAAGAATATATTGAAAAAATCTGGGAGACTTTTAAATATGCTGATAAAAAAAATCTTCTTTATTTAGGAAAGTATCCTGTGCATGTATGCCCTCGTTGTGAAACTGTTGTTGCATTCAATGAAATAGAATATGGAAAGCAAGAAGACACTTCTATTTTTGTTAAATTTCGTCTTAAAAATGAAAAAAATACTTATCTGATTATTTGGACAACAACTCCCTGGACACTTCCTGGAAACACCGGCGTGATGGCTAATCCAAATTTTGTTTATCAGAAAATAAAGCTTTCAAATGGAGAGCATTGGATTATGGCTAAAAAATTAATTCCTGAGATAATGGGAAAATTAGAAATTGGCTATACTCCTGAAAAAGAATTTTTAGGAAAAGAAATGAATGAATGGCAATATGAAATGCCTCTTGAAAAATACATTAATATTAAACTAAAAAAACTCAGAAAAGTTGTCTTATCCTCAAGATATGTTAATTTAGAGGAAGGAACAGGGTTAGTTCATTCTGCGCCTGGGCATGGTAAAGAAGATTTTGAAGTTGGAAAGAAAACAGGCTTAGATATTGTATCTCCAGTTGATATAAAAGGCATTCTAACAAAAGAAGCAGGAAAATATGCTGGAGGAAAAGCAAGAGAGATTGATAAAGAGATTATTAATGACTTAAAAAAGGAAAATATGCTTGTTTATGAGATGAAATATACTCATGATTATCCTCTTTGCTGGAGATGCCATACTCCTCTTCTCATGATTTCAATTCCTCAGTGGTTTTTAAAAATCTCAGAGATTCAAAAAAAGATTTTAAAAGAAAATGAAAAAATAAACTGGATTCCAAATTATATGAAATTAAGAATGAAAGCATGGCTGGAAGGAATTTCAGATTGGCCTGTTTCAAGAGATAGATATTGGGGGACTCCTCTTCCAATATGGGTTTGCAATAAATGCAATAAAAAAATTGTTATTGGTTCTGTAAAAGAATTAGAGAAATTATCAGGACAAAAAGTAAAGGGGATTCATAAGCCTGAAATTGATGAAATAAAAATTAAATGTGGATGCGGTGGTGGGATGTCAAGAGTAAATGGAGTTTTAGATGTTTGGTTTGATTCAGGAGTTTCAAGCTGGGCAGCTCTT
The DNA here is from genome assembly GCA_964492145.1 of Candidatus Woesearchaeota archaeon. GTDB lineage: Archaea > Nanobdellota > Nanobdellia > Pacearchaeales > GW2011-AR1 > WJLC01. The sequence goes on along the minus strand of CAZBJC010000033.1, from coordinate 1,554 downwards.
GAAACTCAGGATAAAATTAAAAAATATTGGCCTGCAGATTTAAATATTGAAGGAAAAGACCAATTTAGAGGATGGTGGAATTCTCAATTAATATTATCTGAAATAAGATTTAATAAAAAACCCATGGAGAGCATTTCTGTTCATGGAATGGTTTTAGATTTAGGCAAAAAGAAGATGTCAAAATCAAAAGGCAATGCTATTGCGCCTAATGAGGTTATTGAAAAATATTCAAGGGACTTGCTTAGATATGCTCTTACTAAAACTTCAAAGGGAGAAGATTTTTCTTTTGATGAAAAAGAGCTTAAAGAAAATAAAGTTTTAAGGATGCTTGAGAATATTAAAAATTTTATTTTTCAGATAAAAGAAAGCAAAGAAAAAATAAAAATAGAAGATAAATGGATTATTTCAAAATTTAATTCTTTTTTAAAAGAAACAAAAGAAAGTTATAATAAATTTAAATTTCCTGAAGCTGTTCAAAGATTAGAGGAATTTTTAATTGAAACTTTATCAAAAAAATATATAAAATTAATAAGAGACAGAGCAGGAGAGGTTAAAGAGAATTTAGAAAAAATCTATTTGGGAACTTTAAAATTATTTGCTCCAATCATTCCTTTTTATACAGAGAAAATTTGGCAGGAGTTTTTAGAAAAAAAGAAAGTAAAAGAGGATTCTATTCATCTCTCAAAATGGCTAGAGCCAGATGAAAAGAAAATAAATAAAAAATTAGAATTAAAATTTGAAATAGCATTAGAAGTAATTGAAAAAGGACTGGCTGAGAGAGACAAAGAAAAAATTGGATTAAAATGGCCTCTTGCAAAAGCAATTATTTACAGCAAAGAACATCAGGCGTTAAAAGAGCTTGAAGAAATTATCAAAAAGCAATTAAATGTCAAAGAAATTGAATTAAAAGCAAGTCATAAAGCAGAGGAATTAAAAGTAAAATTAGATACAAAGATGACTCCTGAGCTTGAAGCTGAAGGATATGCAAGAAATCTTATAAGAAGCATTCAGGCATTTAGAAAAAAACTTGGGCTTAAACCTGAGAATGTCATCAAGACTTTAATAATAACTAATGAAAAAACTAAAAAAATTCTGGAAAAAAATAAAGATATCGTCGCTGATAAGACAAATTCAAAAGAGCTAAATGTTATCACTGAAAGCAAAGAAACATTTAAAAACAAAGCTGACTTTAAAATAAAAGATAAAAAAGGGGAGATAGTGATTATCAAAAAATAATCACTCTAAAGTAGCCTAATAAGTTTACTCCTCTAATATAATAATCTTTAAAAAGAGAGGTTAATAATAAACAATATGATAGTAAAGGATGAATTTTTAAGTAGGTTGAGAAAAATTTTTGATTTAAATTTATATGAAGTAAAAGTATGGACAGCTTTGTTATCTCGAGGAACTTCAACAGCAGGAGAGTTAAGTAATATTTCTGATGTTCCGCGTTCAAGAACTTATGATATTTTAGAAAGCTTAGAGAAAAAAGGATTTATTGTTATGAAATTAGGAAAGCCAATTAAATTTGTTGCTTTAAAGCCAGAAGAAGTT
>CAZBJC010000032.1:0-4735 GCA_964492145.1 Candidatus Woesearchaeota archaeon | reverse complement strand
CCTGATTTAAATTAATAAGATAAGATTTATAAATAAAGAAATATTAAATTAAATATGATGAATAATAAAAGAGGGCAAGGATTAAGCACAAATGCAATTATTTTAATTGTTTTAGGAGTGATTATTTTAGTGGTTTTAATTATAGGTTTTACTATGGGATGGAAAACTCTTTTTCCTTGGTTAGGAGGAAAAGGGAATTCTCAAATAATTTCTAATTCATGTAAGACTGCTTGTGTTTCAAGCAATAAATATGCTTGGTGTGATGAACCACGAAATCTTACAGATGAAAATGGGAACATTGTAAAAGTCGGAAACAATGAGATGAAAGACGTTTCTTGTAAAACTTTGGCAGAGAAGAATCTTATTGATGATTGTCCTTCTATTACTTGCTAATAATTCTTAAAATGGCTCGTGCAGATTCAGAAACAAGAAATAAAAGAAAAAATAAAAGACGCGAAAAGAAAAAACATCCTTATAAAAAAGGGGGCAGAGCAAGAACTTTAAAATTTAATAAAAAATAGAAAAGTAATTTAAAGTATTTTTTTCTCTTTTAAATATGCTAGAAATTGTTTTTTTAATTGTGCTTGGTTTAATCTGGATTATCTTTGCCAGCATACAAGATATAAAACAAAGAGAAGTTGCAAATTGGCTTAATTTTTCTTTGATAATATTTGCTTTAGGATTTAGATTTTTTTATTCTTTATTTTCTAATCAAGGGTTTATGTTTTTTTATCAAGGTTTAATTGGGTTAGGAATCTTTTTTATTTTAGGGAATATTTTTTATTATGGGAGAATGTTTGCTGGAGGAGATGCTAAATTATTAATAGCTCTTGGGACTATCCTGCCTTTATCTAAAAGCTTTATAATAAATTTAAAATATTTTTTATTTTTTATTTTTCTTTTTTTGATTATTGGAGCTGTTTATGGAGTTTTTTGGAGTTTTATTTTGGTTTTTAAAAATTTAAAAGCATTTGCAAAAGAATTTCCAAAGCAGTTTATAAAAGAAAGAAAAAAAATTTTATTGAGTTTAATACTTGCAATAATGCTGATTGCTTTTGGATTTTTTTATTCTGTTTATTTTTATCTCTCTGTTTTATTTTTTATTTTTCCTTGGCTTTGGATTTATGCAAAAACTATTGATGAGGTTTGCATGATAAAAAAAATAAAAACAAAAGATTTGACAGAAGGAGATTGGCTTTATAGGGATATTAAAATTGGAAAAAAGACAATAAAAGCAACATGGGATGGATTAAGCAAAAAAGAAATAAATGAATTAAGAAAAAAATTTGATTTTATAAAGATTAGGCAGGGAATCCAGTTTGTTCCTGTTTTTTTAATTAGTTTTTTAATATTTGCTTATGGAATTCTTTTTGGAAGCCAAGTATTTTTTTCATTAATTTCTTGAGGTTTTTCTTTTTCTTTTGGTTTCTCTTTAATCTCTTGTTTTGCTTCTTTTTTTTGCAATTTTTCTTGAAGCTCTTTTAATTCTTCAGGATTTGTTTTTTGTCTTGGAGAATTCATATCTTCATTATTATATACTGGAAGAATATTTATTATTTCATGCCCTAAAATATTTGCAAAAGAGATTTTTACTTCTTTTGGTTTTAATTGTTTTTTCATTATTTCTGAAACTTGATTTGCTAAATCAAGAGTTTCTTTAGATAATTTTTCTTTTGATTCTATATGCTGTTTTGGGATTACTAAACTATGCCCTTTTGAAATAGGATTAATTTCTAAGATAGCAATAGCATCTTTATTTTCATTAATTTTATAGCTTGGAATTTCTCCTGAAACAATCGAACAAAAAATACATTTTTCTGGAGATTCTTGAGTTTTAATTAATTTATTTTCTACTAAAAAAGATTCTAATTGTTGCTTGTTCATATTTTGAATCTGCTGAATTGCAAAATTCTTTTTATCTTCAGGAAAAGTAGAATTAATTTGCTGAATTATTTTTTCTTTTATTGAATCAACTTGCTCATCTGGAATAATCATTTTAACCAAAAGCTCTTCTCATATCTATTACTTGAGCTGAATTTACTCCAGGAATTTCTCTTAATGCTTGTTCAATAGGTTCTAATTCTTTTGCTTCATCTAAATCAAAGAAAACTTTTATTGCTTTTAATCCAAACGCTATTGGTTCTTCTTCAAATCTGGGATTTTTTGCTTCAGCTTCTATGATTTTTTTTGCTTTTTCCTTTATTTCTTCAAGATTTGTCTCTGGTGATTCAGGCATTAATTTTATTGTTACTAAAGCAATTCCCATGATTTATTTTAATGAAAAGGCTTTATAAGCCTTTTTATAATATTTTGTATAACAATACTTAAAAATAATGAAATTTTTTATTGATAATGGCTGATAAAAATTATGAAAAGATTCTTAAGAGAATTTCCAATGCATCTGGATTAACAGAAGAGGAGATAGACAGGAAGATTGAGGCTAAAATTGCTAAGCTTTCTGGCTTGATTAGCAAAGAAGGAGCTGCACAAGTTGTCAGTGCTGAATTAGGAATTTCTTTTGATAATGAGAAATTTAAAATTGATGAGCTTCTTCCAGGTATGAGAAAAGTTAATGTTACTGGTAAAGTTTTAGAGTTATCTCCTGTGAGAACTTTTGAAAGACAAGGCAAACAAAACAAGGTTACAAACTTAACTATTGCTGATGAGACTTCTAATATTAAAGTTGTTTTATGGGATATTAATCATATTGAATTAATTGAAAAAGGATTGATTAAACAAGGGAGTGTTGTGGAGATTTCTGGAGGAAGCATGCGAGATAATGAAATTCATTTAGGAAGTTTCTCTGAATTAAAAGTTAGTGATGCTGTTTTAGAGAATGTTAAAACTGAAAAAATTATTAAAAATAAAAAAATTATTGATTTTAAACCAAATGACAATGTAAGTGTAAGGGCTTTTATTGTTCAAGCCTTTGATCCAAGATTTTTTTATATTTGTCCTGAATGCAAAAAAAAGGCAACTCCAGAAGGAGAGGGATATGTATGCCAGGAGCATGGAAAAGTAGTTCCTGAAAGAAGAGCTTTAATAAATATTGTTTTAGATGATGGAAGCGAAACAATAAGAGCAGTATTATTTCATGAAAGATTAAAGGATATAGGAATCACAGAATTGGAAAATCCAGATTTGCTATTGCAACAAAAGCAAAATCTTTTAGGGAAAGAAATGATTTTTTCTGGAAATGTAAGAATAAATAAGTTTTTTAATAATCAAGAGTTTATTATTGATGCAGTTCAGGATTTGCAAATTGATGAATTGCTAAAGGAATTAGAAAAATAGAATGTTAATTAAAACTCACATTGTAATCACTTTATTTTTTTCTTTACTCTTGGTTTCTTATGTTAAATCTCCTATTTTCTTTTTGGTTTTTGCTTTGTTTGCAACTTATCTTCCAGATATTGATTCAAAAAAGTCTAAGATAGGCAATCATATTTTTTTAAGGCCTTTTCAATGGTTTTCAAGACATAGGGGAATGATTCATAGTTTTACTTTTTTATTTTTTTTAGTATTTTTTTTAGCTTTGTTTTTTCCAATTATTGCATTGCCTTTTTTTGTTGGATATAGCTCGCATTTATTATCTGATAGTTTTACACTTAAAGGGATAAAACCTTTTTATCCTTTTAAAAAAGCTTCATCATGGAAAATTAGAACTGGAAGTATTTTTGAGACAAATATTTTTCTTTTCTTTTTGATTGCAGATATTTTTTTATTTATTTCTAAATTTTCTATTATATTCTAATATATGTCTAATAGACAAATAATCTTTATATACTAAGTGTTTTTTTGATAATTATGGCTATTAAAAAAGAAACTAAAGATGATTCTTTTGAAGAAAAAGTTAAAGAAGCAGTTTCTGGGCAAGAAAAAGAGCCTCAATTAACAGATTTGCCAGGGATTGGACCAGCTGTTGCTTCAAAATTAGAGACTGCTGGAATTTATGATTTAATGTCTTTGGCTGTAATGAGCCCCGCTGTTTTAGCTGACACTGCAGGAGTTGGAGCTGCTGTTGCAAGAAAAGCTATTCAAGCAGCAAGAAAATTATTAAGTTTGGGTTTTCAAGATGGATTAGAATTTGCAAAAAAAAGAGAAAATGTTTCTTTTATTACAACTGGAAGCAATAATATTAATGAACTTTTGGGAGGAAGAGGTATTGAGAGCCGAGCTATAACAGAAGCTTTTGGTGCTTATGGAAGTGGCAAGACTCAGCTGGGGTTAACCCTGGCTGTTAACTCTCAACTGCCAAAAGAAAAAGGAGGAGCAAATGGAAAGACAGTTTTTATTGATACAGAAGGAACTTTTAGACCTTCAAGAATAAAGCAAATTGCAGAAGGTTTAGGAGCAAATCCTGAAAAAGTTTTAAAAAATATTTTTGTTGCAAGAGCTTTTAATTCTGACCATCAAATTCTTCTTTTGGAGAAAATTGGCGAGATGATTAAAAATGGAGAACCTATTAAGCTTCTTATTGTAGATTCTTTAACTGCTCATTTTAGAGCAGAATTTGCTGGACGAGGACAATTAGCAGACAGACAACAAAAATTAAACAGATATCTGCATGAATTAATGAAACTTGCAGAGACACATAATCTAAGTGTTTATGTTACAAATCAAGTGATGGCTAATCCTGCTCAAATGTTTGGAGATCCAACAACTGCAATTGGGGGGAATATTGTAGGGCATGCTTCAACTTATAGAATTTATTTGAGAAGAGGAAAAAAAGGAA
>CAZBJC010000031.1:0-4742 GCA_964492145.1 Candidatus Woesearchaeota archaeon | reverse complement strand
AAATTAGTTATACTCCTGTAGGAGAAAAAATAATAGTTTCTACACATAAACCTGGGCTTGTTATTGGAAGAAAAGGAGAAAAAATTAATGAATTAACAGAAGTTTTAAGAACACGATTTAAACTTGAAAATCCTCATATTGAAATTGATGAAATTAAAAAACCTGAATTTGATGCTCAATTAATGGCAGATGAAATTGCTTTAGGACTTGAAAGATTGGGGCCATTAAAATTCAAAGTTTTAGCATATAGAACTCTTCAAAAAATAATGGATGCTGGAGCATTAGGAGCTGAAATAAGGCTTCATGGAAAACTCCCAAGTTCAAGAGCAAAATCTTGGAGATTTGCACAAGGATATTTAAAGAAAACAGGACATGCTGCAAAAGTTGTGGACAGGGCGCAATCAAGAGCAGAAACAAAACCTGGAACTGTTGGGGTAAAAGTCAGTATTCTCTCACCTGATGCAAAACTCCTTGATAGAATTAATATTAACGACGAACTTATAAGCAAATTAAAAATAAACTCAATTGAAGAGCCTGAAAAAATTAAAAAGAAAAAAATAAAGGAGAAAAAGAAATAAAATGTCTTTAAAAACAAAAGAAATATCTAGCATGGAGAAAAAAGAAAGAGAAAAAAGAATTCAAGAGTTAAGATTAGAATTATTAAAATCAAAAATAGATGCACAAAAAAATGGTGGCTCAAGAGTAAAAGAAATAAAAAAGACAATAGCAAGATTAATCACATTCAACAAATCTCAAAAAGAAAAGTTGAAAAAGAAATAAATATGGAAATAGATCCAAAAACAGGATTGCCGATTCAGGCAATAGAATGGGAAGATCTCGCAAAGAGTTCACAGAAGATAAAGATAAAGACTGACAAGAAAAGATATGGAAAAATAGTGACTATAGTGAGCGGGTTTGAGAAAGGAATCGATGTAAAAAAAATCGCAAAGGCATTGAAAAGTGAACTTGCCTGCGGTGGGACTTACAAAGATGACATGATTGAACTCCAAGGAGACCATAGAAAAAAAATCAAGCAAAAGCTTATAGAGCTTGGTTTTGATGAAGACTCTATAGAAGAGTAAAAAACCATTCAAAAAACAAAAATGACAGAAAAAAACAAAAAAACAGAAAGAAAAATCAAAAAAGAAAAACCTAGCTTGTCTGATAAAGAAATTCAAAAAAGAAAGAATATTAATGCAAGAGGAAGAATCTTTGAAGGAAAAGTAATTAGAAAATTCCATAAAAGAGTTACAATTGAATTTGAAAGAATGATTTACATAAAGAAATATGAAAGATACGCAAGGTCAAAAACAAAGATTCATGCAAGACTTCCTGAAGAAATAGAAGATAAAATCAATCTTGGAGATATAATACAAGTAAGAGAATGCAGACCTTTAAGCAAAATAATACATTTTATTGTTATTAAAAAAATAGCAAAGGGGGAATTTGAATGAAACAAAAAATTAAAATTATTAGCTCATTCGTATTCAAGGAGAAATCCAAATGAAACAAAAAATTAAAATTATTAGCTCATTCATCCAAATAAATCATAGAGGTAAATTTGAATGAAAGCGATAAGTGCAAGAACAACTGCAGGATTAAATTTAGGAACAAGAATGATTGCTGCAGATAATAGTGGAGCAAAGATAGTCAAATTAGTATCAGTAAAAAAATTCAAAGCAAAAAAAAGAAAACAAATATGTGCAAAAGTAGCAGATTGGGTAAAAGTGAGTGTCAAAAAAGGAATCCCTGATATGAAAGGGAAAGTTTTTGATGCTGTAGTAATAAGACAAAAAAAACCTTATAGAAGATTAAATGGAGAAAGAATTGCATTTGAAGATAATGCTGTTGCGATTTTAAAAGATGAAAAAGGAAATCCAAAAGGAACTCAAATTAAAGGAGCAATTGCAAGAGAGGTTTTAGAAAGATGGCCTCAAGTTGCTAAAATTGCATCAATTGTATATTAAAATGAAAAAAGAATTTGTTAAAAACTGGAAATCAAGCAAACAACCAAGAAAACAAAGAAAATATTTAGCAAATGCTCCGATAAGCATTAAAAAGAAATTTCTTAGTGTAAATCTCTCAAAAGAATTAAGAGAAAAATACAAAAAAAGAAATATTCCTGTGAGAAAGGGAGATGTAGTCAAAATTATGAGAGGAAAATTTAAAGGCAAAAAAGCAAAGATTATTCAAGTAAGTATAAAAAACTCAAAAGTAATAATTGAAAATATTCAAGTTAAAAAAAGAGACGGCTCAAATGCAAACATTAAATTTCAGCCTTCAAATTTGCAAATAACTGAATTAAATTTAGAAGACAAAAAAAGAGTTAAAAAATTAACAAAATCAAACACAAAAAGCGAGGAAAAATCAAAATGAAAAAACATTTGAAAAGAGAAAATATTCCAAAGACTTGGCCAATACCAAAGAAAGGAACAAAGTATGTAATCAAACCAAATTTTAATCTAAAACAAGGAGTTCCTTTGCTTATTGTGTTAAGAGACATGTTGAGAGTAGTAAAAAACAGAAGAGAATTAAAAAAAGCTATTTATGAAAAAAAGGTTTTAATCAACACAAAACCTGCAAGAGATGAAAAAGATAGTATCCAACTATTTGATAAAATAAGTCTTGTTCCTTCAAAAAAATTTTATAAATTAAATTTAACAGATAAAGGTAAATACACTTTAGAAGAAATAAATGAAAAAGATTCTAATCAGAAAATTTCAAAAATAATTAATAAAAAAATATTAAAAAAGAAAAAAATTCAAATAAATCTCCTTGACGGAAGAAATTTTATTTCTGATATTTCATGCAATACTGGTGACTCTGTTACAATAAATTTTAAAGAAAAAAAATTAGAAAAATGCTGGCCTTTAAAAGAAAATGCAAAGGTAATTATTTTTGCAGGTAAGCATTCTGGAAAAAGAGGAAAAATTATAAAATTAAAACCAGAGAGAAAGATGGCATCAATAGACACAAAAAAAGAAAAGATTAATGCTTTAATTAAACAAATAATGGTTATAGATTAAAATGGAAAAAGAAAAAAATCCTATGAGAACAATCAAGATAGAAAAAGTAGTTTTAAGTGTAGGCGGAGTTGGAGAAGAATTAGAAAAAGGATTTAAATTGCTTAAACTATTGACAAATAAAAAACCATCTAAAACTACTTCAAAAAAAAGAATTCCATCGTTAGGAGTAAGACCTGGATTAGAAATTGGGGCAGTAGTTACAATTAGAAAAAAATCAGAGGAATTATTAAAAAAAATGCTAATAGCTATAGATAATATTTTAAAAAAGAAACAAATAAGTGAAAATAATTTTTCATTTGGGATAAAAGAATATTTAGAAATCCCTGGTGTCGAATATCAAAGAGATATTGGGATTTTAGGATTAGATGTTACAGTTGTGTTTAAAAGATCAGGAAGAAGAGTAAAATTAAGAAAAATCAAGAGAGGGAAAATACCAAAAAGACAAAAAATTACAAAAGAAGAAATAATTAAATTTATGGAAGAAAACTTCCAAACAAAGTTTATTTAAAATGACTGCAAGTGATTGGAGAAAAATTTTAAAAGAATTAAAGAATAAGCCTGCAATCAGAGACAAATTTTTAAAACACAATAAACCCAAAGAAAGAAAAATAGGTATTGCTGCAAGAAAATGTGAGAGATGCGGAAGATTTGGAGCTCATATAAAATCATATGGATTAAATTTATGCCGACATTGCTTCAGAGAAATTGCTGAAGAAATCGGTTTTGAAAAATATAGTTAAAATGTCACAAGATATTGTTGCAGACGCACTTAATATGATAAAAAATGCCAAAAGAGCTAGAAAGGACTCTGTAAAAATAAATAGAATTTCAAATTTATTAATTGAAATTTTAAAGATAATGAAACAAAATGATAAAATAAAAAAATATAAAATAAATAGCAAAGAAAAATCAATTGAAATAACTCTTGGGGACTTATCAGAATGCAAAGCAATTAAACCAAGATTTACTGTGAACAAAGACCAAATTGAAAAATATAAAAGAAGATATCTTCCTGCAAGAGATATAGGAATCTTAATTATTTCTACAAACAAAGGATTAATGACTCATGAAGAAGCAAAAGAAGAGGGAATAGGAGGAAGCTTAATTGCTTATTTTTATTAAATGAGAAAAGAAATTTTTCAAGAAGTTGAAATACCAGAAGGAGTTGAAGCAGAGATAAAAGGAAATATCCTTGAGATAAAAGGAAAAGAAGGAGAGAATAAAAAAAAGTTTAATCTTCACAATATTAAATTAGAAAAAAAAGACAATAAGATTGTTATTGGAAACAAAAAAGCCACAAAAAAAGAAAAAAAAATGATTAATACAATTACAGCCCACATAAAAAACATGATTCAAGGAGTTCAAGAAAAATTTGAGTATAAATTAAAAGCAGTATTTAGTCATTTTCCAATAACTCTTGAAAAACAAGGAGATGAAGTTATTATTAAAAATTTTCTTGGAGAGAAAATTGAAAGAAAAGCAAAAATTCCAAAAGGAGCAGAAGTTAAAATTGAAAAAGAATATGTTACTATTACTTCAGTTGATAAAGAAATTGCAGGGCAAGCTGCAGCAAATCTTGAAAAAGCAACAAGAATAAGAATGAGGGACAGAAGAGTGTTTCAAGATGGAGTTTATATAATAAATAAAGCAGGAAAAGAAATAAAATGAAATTTTTAAGAAGAATTTGGAAAAGATATTCAAAATTAGGAAGAAATA